>CAIZHC010000166.1 GCA_903932705.1 uncultured Actinomycetes bacterium
AGGCCACGAGTGATGGTGCTTGCGCTGAACTCACGCTGCATGAAACTCTTAGGAATCGAGTTGCGCTCATAAACAGTTTGAGCGACGACATTCTTATTTGAGATATCGCTCCAGATCTTGGTCTGCTCTCTAGAAATGACTACGAAAGCCTTACGATCGCCGCGATTTAGCCTGTCCATTTTTTTTGCTACCTCGATAAGTAAGTAGGGGAACTTCCTAATAGGATTGTTCTCCTATTCTCACGAAAAGTACACAAAATGTGAGGTTTCTAGCGATATATGACCATTCTTTGACCGGTCACTAGAGGTTTGGTCATTTTTCGTAGATCCGTTACTTAAATGGTTACTAGACGCTCTCAGTGAGGTTATGAAAAATCTTCATCAATTTCTTCTCTGGGAAGTCAGTCAACCTGAAGATTCTGAGCGGAATGACATGGCGCGGAAATTCCTCATGATTCTCTTCAACATAGTCAAGAAATGCATTAATTCCACTCCAAGCACCAAGACCCCCACCAACTAAATAGATGAGATCAAATTTCTGAAGGTGCTGATAAATCTGGTAGCAATAGCCCTCATCCAAGCCGGGTTTTAGCCAACTTGCCACCAATCGAAATTTGGAACGCGATCCCATCCTTCCCTCACTCATATCGTAATTCGAGGTAGATCGTGGACCATTTGAACTCTTAAAGTGTGGACGAGCTCTAGGGTCATAAATTACATGGGGTCTCTCGTGGCCATCTATGCCATGCTCCCATATCAAGGTCCGCGTTTTGCCAATAACGGCATAAGCAGCGTGACTAGGCACAGATCTTTTGAGCATTTCGCCCCCTAATGAGTCCAGTGACTCATGTTCTTAAGTATCCGCCTCTGTTGAAGAAAGGCAATACTTAAAGAGGACAAATGTGGTCAAATGACTGTACAACTTATCTTGAGTAAATCGAGAGCCAAATGAGCAAAAGGCGATGGCCCTAGAATTACCCCATGACTACGCGAATCACCCACTTTATTGCCGGCCAACCCTGGAATCAGCCAGCTGTTCGAACCGCGCCTGTTTACGATCCAGCAACCGGAGTGGCAGGCAAAGCAGTTGATTTAGCCTCCCGTGAAGTGGTCGATCATGCGGTAGCGGCAGCTTCCCTAGCCTTTAAAGAGTGGCGTGAAGTCTCACTCACCAAGCGGATTCAGATTCTCTTCTCATTTCGTGAATTACTTAATTCTCGCAAAGAGGAGTTAGCGGCAATCATCACCTCTGAACATGGCAAGGTATTAAGTGACGCGCTCGGTGAAATTACCCGTGGTCAAGAAGTCGTTGAGTTCGCATGCGGCTTAGGCCATCTCCTCAAGGGTGGATTCTCAGAACAAGTCTCCGGGGGAGTCGATGTTCACTCCGTACGTCAACCCCTAGGTGTGGTTGGAATTATCTCTCCATTTAACTTCCCAGCGATGGTGCCTATGTGGTTCTTTCCTATTGCACTCGCTGCAGGCAACACAGTTATTTTAAAACCAAGTGAGAAAGATCCATCAGCTGCAAACTTCATCGCTGGATTGCTTAAAGAAGCCGGGCTCCCAGATGGCGTCTTTAACGTTGTCCATGGAGATAAAGAAGCGGTCGACGCTCTACTTGAAAACCCAACCGTCAAGAGCATCTCATTTGTAGGTTCAACACCTATCGCGCAATACATTTACGAAAAGGGCACGGCAAATAAGAAGCGTGTGCAAGCACTTGGTGGAGCAAAGAATCATATGTTGGTTCTGCCCGATGCAGATCTCGACCTCGCCGCAGACCAGGCGATTAACGCTGGTTTTGGCTCAGCTGGTGAGCGTTGCATGGCTATCTCTGTGGTCCTTGCAGTTGAACAAATTGGTGATGAACTCGTTAAAAAGATTGCGGAGAAGATGCCGCAATTAC
>CAIZHC010000167.1 GCA_903932705.1 uncultured Actinomycetes bacterium
AGATGAAAATGGCACCTACGGCTGCTATTCGCCGCAAATTTCGTTGAAAGAACTTCTGTAAATCATCCATGGGAGATGGGTACCAAAAGTTTCCTGCCCTTGTATTTTGATATCCACAGGTACTCGGGGCAAAGAGTTTTGGCCGGTTAGCTACGAAAGTAATTTCATCCTTTCGGAGGATACCTTTCCAGCGCCGCGGTGAGAGTTTTGCCCCATGAACTCAGAAACCATTGCACTTGTGCCAAGTGAGCTCCGTGGAGCGCCTGAAAACCTCATTCATCTACCCGCGCCATTGCCAAAATTTGTGGAATTTCCTAGACCTGGTTCCAAAGAACCAGGGGTGAACTTCACGATCGCTCCGATGCTCCAACTTGTGGAACCTTCACGGATTAATCGCCCAGAGTTACCTCGAAAGCTTTTTCTGGTTCCCACACCCCAAAATCTGGAGGGAGAAGATCCAGATAATGAATACCTTCCCAAGCCTTCACCACTATCTGAACTCCCACCTCTTCAAGAAACGATCAATCGCTTTGTTTTAGGAGTGGTTGAAATATGGGGAGGAAGAAGACAACCAATGCAGCTAGCGAGGCTCTGCCACCGTCTGGTTTACTCAAAGATTTTAACGCTCTCTGGAAATCAAAAAGAGATTCCAAAAATTCGAAAGGTATATATCCACGAACCAATTGAAGGGGTGGCCGAAACTACTGTGACCTTGCGATTTAACGACCGCGTCCGCTCGCTTGTCTTAAGATTTGAAGGGGTTGATAAGCGATGGCTCTGCACCGAATTTGTCCTGCTTTAAAAGCTTTAGCTGTTAAAAGTTTGCTGCGCAGCCTCTAAACCTTTTTCTATCAACCGTTCAACCGCTTCTGCTCCGCGCGCAACGAAGTCGCCGAGCTCTTTCTGCTCGGCGCTGGAGAAAGGTTTCAACACCCAATCAGCTGGTGCTTGTGGTCCGGATGGGCGACCCACACCAAGACGAACGCGGTAATAGTCAGGTCCTGCGAAATGTTTGGTGATGTCCTTCAATCCGTTATGGCCATTATCGCCACCACCTTGTTTGATACGGATTGCGTTAAAAGGCAGGTCTATCTCATCTTGAATAACGATTAAGTGGTCAACCGGCACTTTATAGAAGTCAGCAAGTGCTTTAAGCGGCGCACCTGACTCGTTCATATACAACTTTGATTTTGCGACTGTGAGTGGAATCTGGCCGAGATAGATATCGGCTATCTCAGTACGAGATTTATGAGAGGTGAACTTTGAATTGCTCGCCAAGTAATTAATGACCATCTGGCCAATGTTGTGGCGGGTTTTGGCATATTGATCGCCGGGGTTTCCGAGTCCGAAAACCAGCCAGCGATCAGCCATAGTTAAGAGTTAGTTGCTATCGATTAGTTTGAAGCGGCAGCAGGTGTTGCCTCTGCAGCAGGTGCAGCAGCTGGTGTCTCAGCATCAGATGATGTTGAGCGCTCTGACAAGTGAACAACTACAAGCTCAGGATCTGAGACGAGAGTTGTACCTGCAGGAAGGATTACATCTGCAGCGGTCTTGCTTGTGCCTGCAGGCATACCTGTGAGATCAAGGACCAAGAATGCTGGGATCGAAGTAGCTTCTGCTTCAACTTCGATGGTGTTGTTAACGTGCTCGAGGATTCCATCCTTGTCGAACTGACCTTCTGTGTGGACAGGAACTTCAACAGTTACCTTCTCACCCTTACGGACAACGAGAAGATCAATGTGCTCAAAAATTCCGGTCAATGGGTTCTTTGAAACTGACTTTGGAAGAACAAGCTCTGACTTTCCATCAAAGCTAACGTTGAGAAGCACGTTTGAAGCCTTGAGAGCTGTTGCTAATTCGCGTGATGGAAGAGCGACATGTTGTGGCTCTGCATTGTGACCATAGATAACGGCAGGAACTAAACCAGCCTTACGATCGCGGCGTGATGCACCCTTACCAAAATTGGTGCGCTTGCTACCGTTGATTTGAATCTCGGCCATTTAAAACTCCCTTGTAGTGAACGGACACATCACGTTCCAAGAGAGAACCCGTCGATTACGGATATTTCTATCCCTCGCCGGAACGAACCCTAAGGTTAGCGAACTCTAGGCTCTAATCAAAATTGCCTAGTAAACCCCGAAAAAAACCCTGGTTTATTAGCGTTTTTAACGCTTAGGAGTGACCGTCGAAGAGGCTGGTTACGGAGCCATCCTCAAAGACTTCACGGATCGCACGGCCCAAAAGCGGAGCAATCGAGAGCACAGTTAATTTATCGAAGCGAGATTCCTCCGCGATTGGCAAGGTGTTTGTGACAACTACCTCACTGACGCGAGAGTTCTTCAAACGCTCAACAGCTGGTCCGGAGAGCACTGCGTGAGTTGCAGCGACGATCACTTCTTCGGCGCCATCATCAAAGAGAGCATCTACTGCCTTGGTGATTGTTCCAGCTGTATCAATCATGTCATCAATAACAACGCAGGTCTGGCCCTTCACATCACCAACGACGCGGCCGGTAACTGATTCATTTGGAATACGCGGATCGCGAGTCTTGTGAATGAAAGCGATTGGAGCGCCGCCCAACATATCTGACCAACGCTCTGCCACACGGACTCGACCAGAGTCAGGTGAGACGATGGTGAGACGAGAGCGATCGACCTTGCTTCCCACATAATTTGTGAGAAGTGGAAGAGCAAAGAGATGATCTACTGGACCATCAAAGAAGCCTTGAATTTGCGAGGTGTGAAGATCGACAACCATGAGGCGATCTGCGCCGGCTGTCTTAAAGAGATCTGCCATGAGACGAGCTGAGATTGGCTCACGACCGCGGTGCTTCTTATCTTGACGGGCATAGCCATAGAAAGGTGCGACAACTGTGATGCGCTTGGCAGATGCGCGCTTGAGAGCATCAACCATGATCAACTGCTCCATGATCTGCTTATTAACTGGCGCAGCATGGCTTTGAATTACAAAGGCATCAGAACCGCGGACTGACTCTTCAAAGCGAACAAAGATTTCACCATTCGCAAAGTCATACGCGGATGTTGGAGTAATTGGGATGCCAAGTTCGGCGGCGACATCTTCAGCTAACTCGGGGTATCCACGGCCTGTAAAGATCCGTAGCCGTTTTTCCGAGCTCAGTCGAAGTTCGCTCATGCTTCCCCCTGTACCTTGGTAGAGCCCTCAGTGGCTCCCGCTTTTCGTGCAGATTCTGCCGACTTAGATCCTGCTCGCTTGCGCAGAACCCACCCTAAGACATTTCGTTGTTTTGCTCTAGCAACACCGATAGATCCAGCGGGTACATCTTCAGTTATGACCGAGCCTGCAGCCGTATACGCGCCATCTCCGACCGTCAAAGGGGCAACCAGCATGGTGTCACTGCCGATGCGGACATCGTTGCCGATAATGGTCTGGTGCTTCTCGACCCCGTCGTAATTTACGAAGATTGTCGCTGCGCCGATATTGGTGCCAGAACCAATGGTGGCATCTCCGACATATGACAGATGCGGAACCTTGGAACCTTCGCCAACCACAGAATTCTTAACCTCAACATAGGCGCCCACCTTGCTGCCCGCATGGAGGGTAGTGCCAGGTCTAATAAAGCTAAATGGGCCAACGCTCGCGCCCGCTTCAATTGAGGATTCACTCACTCGAGATTCCACAATCTTGGCTGCCGCTCCGACCTTCACTCCATCGAGAGAAGTGCGCGGGCCAATTACAGATCCAGTTGCGATGGTGGATGCCCCAGAGATACTGCTTCCAGGCAAGATTGTTACATCGCGCTCGATCTCGACACCGGCATCAATCCATGTAGTCGTTGGATCAACAATTGTGACTCCGCTTTTCATATGTGCATCATTAATGCGATCGCGCATGATGGCGGTGCACTCCGCAAGTTGACTGCGATCGTTAATTCCAAGTGTCTCGGTGTAATCATTGGACGCAATAGCTACAACGCTCTTACCGGAGGTCTTAATAATCTCGATGACATCGGTGAGGTAGAGCTCGCCTTGTGAATTTCCACTCTTCAGGCCAGCAAGCGCGGCACGAAGCACTTCAATATCAAAGAGATAAACACCAGTATTAATCTCAAATATCTCGCGCTCAAGTGGATTGGCATCGCGCTCTTCGACGATTCTCTCTAACTCTGAATCTGCTCCACGAACAATTCGACCATAACCAAATGGATCAGGCACATGAGCGCTTAAAACGCTGGCATCAGCTTCCATATCAAGGTGTGCGTCGAAGAACTCTTGAAGGGTTACTGAGGTCAAGAGTGGTGTATCGCCAGCGAGGATTAGAACAGATCCAATGTGAGGGGCACTCTCTAGGGCAAGTTGAACCGCGTGGCCAGTTCCATTGCGTTCTGCCTGAACAACCTGGGTGGCAGCGGGAAAATTCGCGGAGATGTGCGCGCTGACTAATTCGCGAGAGGCACCAATAACAATGCGTAACTCAGCGGGATTGAGTGGAGCGGTAGCAAGGAGAACGTGATCGAGAATCGGGCGTCCAGCAATCGGATGCAAAACTTTGGGAAGCGCGGATTTCATGCGGGTACCTTCACCGGCAGCCAAGACAATCGTGAGATCGAGCTGCTTCACTGCTCTCCCCCTCACTGCTTCGGTAGTTGCCGGGCGGTCAAAAAGTGGTTCCACCGCCTTGGTTCTGGCGGCTTCACATCGCTCCGCCACCAGGTATCGATCCTGGACCCTGGGCTTCAAAGGCCCATGTGCTAGCCACTACACAATGGCGGAACCTGAATTGTCCCTTATTAACGCCAATGGAACAAATACGCTCCCTAGTTTTGGCAGAGCGTCGGCAAAGTTCTACGAAATTACTGGTTTTTAAAGGGTTTCAATGACTCGAGCGCCATGGGTTGGCCCTGTGGTTCGCATTACACCTGCAACAACTCCACTGGCGCTCAGGGCGACCGTGAGATCTAATGCTCGTTCTTCATCCTGAACCAGGAAGGCAACCGTCGGCCCACTTCCGGAGACAACAGCCCCTAAAGCGCCGTAATCAATCCCGACATCAAGAACCAATCTCAGAGCGGGGCGCAATGAACAAGCCGCTGCTTGTAAATCATTGGAGAGAGATTTGCCGAGCAACTCTGCATCTCCTGCGCGAAGTGCCTGCAAGATCTGATCTCCCACTTGAGGACGGGCGATATCTAAACCGGTACGCAATCGATCACACTCGTTGTAGACAGATTGTGTCGATAGGCCTTGCGGCGCCATAGCTAGGACCCAGTTATATGTTCCGCGTGCGAGCACTGGTGTCAGTTGATCTCCACGTCCACGTCCGATTGCAATTCCACCCGTGATTGCGAAGGGAACATCACTTCCCATCTCTGCGGCGATCTTCTCCATTCCATCGCGGGATAGACCTAATTCAAAGAGTGCATCAAATGACACAATCACCGCTGCGGCATCAGCGCTTCCGCCAGCCATACCTCCAGCGACAGGAATCTCTTTCCTGATATGAATTGCAATATCGGAATCTAAATCGTGAAGATCAATCATTAATTGCGCTGCGCGATAAGCGAGGTTGGTCGAGTCAGTTGGGACCCCATGCATTGTTGAACCAGTTATATCTAATGTGATTCCAGAACCAGGTGGGGCAAACTTCACCGTCACATCGTCATAGATAGCTACCGCTTGAAATACAGTGGTAACTTCGTGATAACCATCAGATTCCAATGGCCCTACCGAAAGTTGCAGGTTCACTTTTCCGGGAACGCGGACGACTACTCCGTTACGCCTCATGGCTCAAGCGTATTGGCTATTGCCATAAAGTCGCGGAGTAAGAGAGTCTCCCCTCGTGCAGTGGGATCAATCCCCGCCTTTGCAATCGATGACTCTGCTGCCCCGGAAAAGAGTTGAGATAAGGCGCTTCTGAGCATCTTGCGCCTCTGCGCAAATGCGGCGTCAATTACTGAAAAGGTAAGTGCCCGCTCTGATTCTTCTCCGGCGGCCAGATGACGAACGAATCGAACTAAAGAGGAATCCACATTTGGGATTGGCCAGAAAACTTGTCTGGCTACGCTTCCGGCACCTGAGAGATCTGCCCACCAGGTGGCTTTAACAGAGGGGGAACCGTAGTTCTTGCTTCCTGGTCTTGCGACGAGTCGATCTGCAACCTCGCTCTGCACCATTACTACTCCTGAGCGGATGGTTGGAAACTTTTCGAGAAAGTGAAGCAGAACCGGTACAGAGATGTTGTAAGGAAGATTTGCAACCAAGATTGTTGGATCAAGTGGTAACTCTTGGGTAGTCAGTGCATCCTCATTTTTTACAATGAGGCGCTCCGCTTCGAATCCATGGTTTACAACTGTGATGGGGAGTTCTGCAGCCAAGCGAGGATCGATTTCAACTGCGACAACCGACTTTGCAATCTCTAGAAGAGCAAGTGTGAGAGATCCAAGGCCAGGACCAATCTCAAGAGCGACATCATCGGAATTAACATCGGCAATCTTCACAATGCGGCGGCAGGTATTCGCATCGACTACAAAATTCTGTCCAAGTTTCTTCGTGGGATTAACCCCGATTCGGGAAGCAATTTCGCGAATCTCTGCCGCACCTAAGAGGGTTGCCACTAATCAAAACTTCCAAAGAGGCGAAGTGCATTTTCAGTAACGCGATCAGCAAGGTAATCAGCGCTCACATCACGAAGGTCGGCGACGAAACGAAGAATATTCGCTACCTGCGCCGGAGTATTGAGCGTGCCACGATGTGGTGCAGGAGCCAAGAATGGCGAATCAGTCTCAATTAAGAGCTGTTCGATCGGAACTAACTTGGCCGCTTCACGCAATTCAGGAGCGTTTTTAAAGGTCACCGTTCCTGCAAAGGAGAGGATGTAACCAGCAGCCACACACTCCTTCGCCATCTCTGCATCACCTGAATAGCAATGAAAGATGGTCTTCTCGGGTGCACCTTCTTCAAGGAGAGTATCTAAAACTGCGCGGTGTGCGTTGCGGTCATGAATAACAAGTGCCTTACCGACCTCTTTGGCGAGAGCGATATGGCGCTTGAACGAGTAGAGCTGGCGATCGCGTAACTCTGGTTCGGTACGAAAGAAATCAAGGCCGGTTTCACCGATGGCACGAACTCTTGGATGTCTAGCAAGTGATTCAATGATTGCAAGATCAGCTTCTAGATCTGCGACAACTGGCGCTTCGTTGGGGTGCAGGGCTACTGCGGCAAGCACTCGACCCGGAAAACTTTCAGCACACTTCACGCCCCACGCAGATTGCGCGGCGGAAT
>CAIZHC010000168.1 GCA_903932705.1 uncultured Actinomycetes bacterium
GGTGGCTCCACCATCTTCAAAGACATGACCCTGCTCTTTCAGGCGATCTAAACAATGCTTGAAGAAATCATTTTCATAAAGTGATTTCTCTGAAAACCAAATATCAAAATTGGTACGAAAGTTTGCAAGCACTCTCTGTTGATCAGCGAGTTGGAGCGCATATCCGGCATCTCGAAATGCATCAAAACTTTGCGCCTCTGGAAGTTCTAAAAACTCTGGATGATCGGCTTTGATCTGTGCAGCTAAATCAATGATGTACTCGCCGTGATATCCATCTTCAGGAACTGATAAACCTTGTGCAGCGGCACGAATGGATGCGCCAAATAACTCCATCTGATTTCCGCGATCATTGATGTAGAACTCTCTAGTGACCTTCGCTCCCGCTGCCGAGAGAACTCTTCCCAGGGCGTCACCAACAGCCGCCCACCGTGTGTGCCCCAAATGAAGAGGTCCGGTTGGGTTAGCGCTAATGAATTCAAGGTTGATGGATTTGCCGGCAAGGGCGCTGCCATGTCCGTACTTCTCGCCCTCACTCAGGATTGCAGCGATGATGCTGCCCTGTCCTGCTCTGGCCAGGGTGATGTTGAGAAACCCCGGTCCCGCGATATCTATGGCCGAGATGGATCCCTTAATTTCAATATCAGCTAATAGATATGTGCGAAGCAGTTCAGCGACTACGCGTGGATTCATACCTGCAGGCTTAGCCAGCGCTAGGGCAACCGAGGTTGCATAATCCCCGTGGTCACGATTCTTTGGACGCTCGAGCGAGATGTGATCTGGAAGGGTTAAATCTGATGGAAGCTCTTCAGCGGCGAGAGCTAACGCCAGGGCGCGAAGAATCGCAGAACTAACCTGCTCGCTGATAGGAGCAGCTTGTTCGCCTCGTGAATTATTTGCTTCCGCGGTATCCATGTTGGGCAAGGGTAGCGTTTTGAGAGTTCAGGGTTAAATCGCAGATTATTTATATGAAAAATTAGGAAAGGTGCGTTATCAAACTGTTATGAGGAATGTCCGATTTGTCGCATCCTAACTATCGGAAAAAAATCCCTTTTCGGCTACTTTGCTACCACCGAGTACTACCCATGGTCAAAGCAGGTTTGACCACGTACTCAAAACCTTCGAAAGGTATACCAACAGATGACAAATCGTCGTTTAGCGGCAGCAGTTGCAGCAGTGTCACTAGCACTCACTGGTTTCGTTGCAACAACAACTGTTCACGCAGCAGGTCCACAAATTGGAGTCATCCTTCCTGACTCTGCATCATCTCCTCGTTGGGAGACAGATGATCGTCCACTACTCGCAGCTGCATTCAAAGCTGCTGGTGTTACTTATGACATTCAAAACGCTCTTGGAGACAAGACAAAGTTTGCAACAATCGCACAAGCAATGCTTACAGAGGGTGTAAAGGTTCTCGTTCTCGTTAACCTCGATTCTCCATCAGCAGCTGCTGTTGAAGCTTCTGCAAAGAAGCAAGGCGTTGCAACAATCGACTACGACCGCCTAACACTTGGTGGATCTGCTAACTACTACGTTTCATTCGACAACGTAGGTGTTGGAGTTCTACAAGGTAAGGGAATCGTTGCTTGCCTCAAGGCACACAAGGTTGCAAAGCCACGTGTTGTTTACTTGAACGGTGCTCCAACAGATAACAACGCAACTCTCTTCAAGCAGGGTTACGCTTCAATCGTTGGTCCTTACCTCAAGGCAACCGGTGGAACACTCGTTGATGACAAGTCTGTTGCTAACTGGGATAACACTCTCGGCGGAACAATCTTCGAACAACAGCTCACAAAGGCAGGCGGAAAGCTTGACGCTGTAGTTTCAGCTAACGAAGGCCTTGGCCTTGCAGCTGTTGCTGTTCTTAAGAAGAACAACCTCAACGGAAAGACTTGCGTATCAGGACAAGATGCATCTCCTGCTGGACTTGCAGCAATCTTGACTGGTGACCTTTCAAACACCGTTTACAAGCCAATCTCACAAGAAGCTAATGGCGCTGCAGCACTTGCAATTTCATTGGTTAAGGGAACAGCTGCTAAGACAAACGGAACCGTCAAGGACGGAACACGCGTTGTTAAGTCAGTACTTTTGATCCCAACAACAATCACCAAGAAGAATGTCGAAGTAACTGTTACAGACAAGTTCCGTACAGCGAAAGAAATTTGCGACATCGCTGGTGCAGCAGCTTGTGCAGCTAACGGCGTTAAGTAAGGTTCACACCTCTTAAGCAGTTAGTTTCAAGCAGCAAATAGTGTGAAACTAGGCCGGAGACACAGTCTCCGGCCTAGTTTTTTTAGTTATAGTGGCGCAATAGAAGTTACGCGCATTCCCAGTTTCATCGACAGGAGTATCAAGTGAGCGAACCAATTCTTTCACTGCGAGGCATTAATAAATCATTCGGCCCCGTCCACGTTTTGAAGCATGTGAACTTCGATGCATATGCCGGAAAGGTAACCGCCCTTGTTGGCGACAACGGCGCGGGTAAGAGCACGCTCATCAAATGTATAGCGGGTATCTACACCGCAGAGTCTGGTGACATCTTCTTTGAAGGTAAGAAGGTCGAAATCCATGGACCGCGCGATTCCACAGACCTTGGAATCGAAGTTGTGTATCAAGATCTTGCACTCTGTGACAACCTCGACATTGTTCAAAATATGTTTCTTGGCCGTGAAGAACGCAGTGGCGTAGTTCTCAATGAGACACATATGGAGTCCTTGGCCGCAAAAACTCTCGATGGTCTTTCAGTACGAACTGTGAAATCCATCCGTCAAACTGTTTCATCTCTCTCGGGCGGACAACGTCAAACGGTTGCAATCGCTCGCGCGGTACTGTGGAACTCCAAGGTAGTTATCTTGGATGAACCAACCGCTGCACTTGGTGTAGCTCAGACCGAACAGGTTCTTAAATTGGTTCGTCGCCTAGCTGACAATGGTCTGGCTGTAATTCTTATTAGCCACAATCTCAACGATGTCTTTGAAGTAGCTGACTACATTGCGCCTCTCTACCTTGGCACAATGGCAGCACAAGTCGAATCGAAAGATGTGAAGGCAAGCCAAGTTGTTGAATTGATAACCACCGGAAAATCTGAGGGAATTGTGGGATCCAACGTATGAGCGTAAACACAGATAATCTTGCAAACCAAGAGGTCACACTCAAGAGCGTTCTATCTGACTATGTTTCAAAACTTAAGGCGGGCGATATCGGCGCGCTCCCAGCATTCCTAGGACTTATCTCTCTCGGTTTGGTTTTTACATTTTCATCTCAATTCTTCTTAACAGCAAGAAATATGGCGAACCTACTCACCCAGGCGGCGCCGGTAATTGTTATTGCTATGGGATTGGTCTTTGTACTTCTTCTCGGAGAAATTGACCTCTCAGCTGGTTTCGCATCTGGCGTATGCGGAGCAACAATGGTTCTTCTGATCAATGATCACAAGTTCCCTTGGTACTTAGCTCTCTTCGTGAGCATCTTGGTCGGAGTTGGACTCGGCTGGCTGATGGGAATCCTGGTCGCAAGACTTCGTATTCCATCATTCGTCGTAACACTCTCTGCCTTCTTGGCCTTCCAAGGAATTCTTCTCTTGATGGCGGGAAATGGCGGAACGATTCTGCTCCAGGATCGCTTTATTATCGCCGTTGAGAATAACAATCTCACACCAATAGCAAGCTGGTTCTTCTCGTTGATTGGCCTAGCAATCTATGTGGGTCTTGGACTCAATCGCATCTTGCATCGCCGCCGCAAGAATTTGAAATCAGAACTTTTCAAAGTCTGGCTCGCTAAAAATATAAGCTTGGTTGCTATTGGAATTGGTACCACTTATGTTCTCAACCAACAGCGTGGAAATCCACCCAACAGCAGCATCAAGGGCATGCCCATCGTGGTTCCAGTTCTCTTGGCGCTCTTGGTTGTCGGCTCATTTGTTCTTAACAAGACAGTGTTCGGTCGCCACCTTTATGCCGTTGGCGGCAACGCAGAAGCAGCGCGTCGTTCAGGTATCAACGTACGTCGCGTACGCACAACAGCGTTCATGATCTGTACTGGTCTTGCTGCCATCGCTGGAATGCTCTTTGCCTCGATCTCTAACTCAATCTCCCCTACCACTGGTGGCGGAACCACACTGCTCTACGCAGTAGGCGCTGCAGTTATTGGTGGAACATCGCTCTTCGGAGGTAAGGGAAAATTGCGCGATGCCATTCTTGGTGGCCTAGTAGTCGCAATCATCAACAACGGTATGGGTCTCTTGGGCTTTAGCTCAGGAACTCAATACTTAGTAACTGGTGGCGTGCTTTTGATCTCTGCATCTGTTGATGCGATCTCTCGCAAGGGTGCAAATATCGCTAATTAATTACCCATGAAAAAAGGCGCCTTCTATATAGAAGGCGCCTTTTTTATTTGATTCTAATTACGCCTTGATTCCCATCAAGTGTTCGATTGCAAGCTGATCAATCTTCTCGTATCCGTAACCACGAGCACCGGCGAGTTCAACATCAAATGATGCATCTGCAAGATCGCTCCAAGATTCACCTGTAGCAAGCGTTGGAACTTCAAGTTGATCGATACGTGATTCCTTCATTGCATCTATCACGCGAGGGTCGTTGCGGAACGCGAGCGCACGCTCCTTGAGAGCGAGATAGGTGCGCATATTGGCACTTGCAGACTCCCACACGCCTGCGTCATCTTCGGTACGAGCTGGCTTGTAATCAAAGTGCTTCGGACCTTGATAGTTATAGCGTTCGAGTAGATCAACCAGGAAGAATGCTGACTTGAGATCTCCATGACCGAATACGAGATCTTGATCGTACTTAGGACCATGTTGACCATTGAGATCAATGTGGAACAACTTTCCCTGCCAGAGAGCTTGAGCGATTCCGTGAACAAAGTTAAGTCCAGCCATCTGCTCATGTCCGACCTCTGGATTTACGCCAACCATCTCTGGGTTATCCAAGGTGCTGATGAAAGCGAGAGCATGGCCGATTGTTGGAAGGAAGATATCTCCACGAGGCTCATTTGGCTTTGGCTCTATCGCAAATTTAATGTCATAGCCCTTATCTTTGACATACCCGCCCAAAATATTGAAGCCTTCGCGATAACGCTCAAGGGCAACATAGGCATCCTTCGCCCCATCAGATTCAGCGCCCTCACGGCCACCCCAACAGACATAAATTTGTGCGCCAAGTTCTGCAGCTAAATCAATATTGCGCATGGCCTTAGCGAGTGCGAAGCGACGAATGTCGCGATCATTTGAGGTCAGAGCGCCATCCTTAAAGACAGGGTGGCTAAATAGGTTTGTCGTAGCCATTGGGACCTTCATGCCGGTCTCTTCCAGAGCCTTCTTGAAACGGTGGATATGGCCATTTCTCGAGGCCTCATCGCTACCGAAAGGAATCAAATCATCATCATGGAAGGTAACTCCATATGCTCCGCGAGCCGCCAATTCATTTACAGAGCGAACTGGGTCAAGCGGTGCGCGGGTGGCGTCACCGAAGGGGTCACGAGCCTGCCAACCCACGGTCCATAGACCAAAGGTGAACTTATCGGCTGGGGTTGGGGTTAAAGACATTTCTAGCTCCTCTTTCAATTCTTGGAGATTGCTCGGTGCGCGATCAGGTGCGGAACCTACA
>CAIZHC010000169.1 GCA_903932705.1 uncultured Actinomycetes bacterium
CAAGAGCAAATTCGCCAACCTCAAAAGCTTCGTGCGGATCTAACTCTCTTACTTCTAGGCTCATCCATCTGGATTGGGGCTGCAAGCATTGGATTGCTCAATCGCATCTGGTTACTTCTCTTCCTTCCATTCTTTATCTGGTTAATCGGATGGCATAGGGCAACTGCCTCCACTTTGATAATTGCCTTGCTCGTAGGAGCGTTAGTGATGGCGCTCCACATTCGATCGCTGGAAACCAGCATTGTTGCACCACTTCTCGATAAGAAGATTTCGGTTCGCATCATTGCGGCAGTCAGGACCGATCCCAAGTTAGGCGAGCCCAAACAGATGCAAGGTTATGTAAAACCTGCAACGACTACAGCGCTCGTAAGTCTCATCTCTCTTGAGATTTCTCACCGCATCTACAAATCTCATATCCCACTTCGCATAACAACGGCGCAACACTTTAGCGCTCTTCCAGGTTCTGTCATTGAGTGTTCTGGAATTCTTTACTCAACTGCCGAGAAGAGAGTCGCTGGATTATTTGCAGAACATGGTGCGATCTCATTGATTCACGGCCCTGGGGTAATTGGCCGTACGACAGGTCGGATTCGTAGCGATTTTCGAGAGATTGCAGTGCGCGTGGGGGGAGCCAGCGGCGCCCTCATCCCTGGGTTGGTACTGGGTGATACCTCGCTGGAATCACATACTTTTATTCAATCAATGCAGTTGGCGGGATTGACTCACTTAACTGCAGTGAGTGGTGAAAACTTTGCGGTGATTGCCGCATTTATCCTCTGGGCCTTGCAATGGGTGATTCCCAATCTTCGAGCGCGGTTATTCATAAGCGCGGTCGTGCTTCTCGGATTTATCTTCCTGGTGCGACCCTCGCCTTCTGTTCTCCGTGCCACAGTGATGGTGAGTGTTGTGCTTCTCGCAAAGGCGCGCGGTTCTCGTGCCTCACCACTAGCGGCTCTCGGACTTGCAATCGCTTTCTTAATCTTGCTCGATCCCTTTGAATCTACCGATCCTGGCTTTGCCCTCTCTGTTGCAGCGACAGCGGGAATTTTGTTGCTCTTCGACCCCGTCTCGCGGTGGTTGCAACAATTCATTCGCTTCAAGGCAATCTCAGATCTCCTCGCGATCTCTATCTCCGCGAACATCATCTGCACACCACTTGTGGTTGCGATCTCCGGACAACTCTCGTTGATGTCACTCCCAAGCAATTTCCTCGTTGAACCCGTGGTCGCCCCAATCACCATCATCGGATTTATTGCAGCGTTGATCTCACCTCTCTTCCCGAGTTTGGCTTACATTCTGGCCTTCACGCAGAAACCCTTGGCCGCTCTAATCGTCTGGGTAGCCGATACCTTCGCTCAAGTTCCAGTAATTCCACTTGGTAAAGGATTTGGCGGTGGGGCGATCGCGTTAATGCTCTTGGTTTGTGGGTGGATCGCTTTAAGATGGCGCTCATGGGGATCACGCTGATTCAAGGTGCTGAAGAGCTACTTGCCGATCGCGCGATCTCAGAGGCAGTTGCGCAAAGTAAGGGAGCCACGGCCACTCACTTAAGCGCCGAAACTTTAGAGCTGGGTCAGATCACCGACTCACTCGCGCCATCTCTCTTCGGAGATGCGCGCATCATCATCATTAAAGATATTCAAGATTTAGCTGCCGACCTCAGCGATGAGATAGCGACCTACCTCGATAACCCCGATGAGAATGTTCATCTTCTGCTCTGGCACAAAGGGGGAGTGAAAGGAAAAGCGCTTCTCGAGAAAATTAAGAAAGTTAAACCGACTCTTATCTCTGCTGAGGCGATCAAGAAAGAGAGCGATAAGGCGGATTTTGTTCGAACAGAATTTTCTAGGCTTGGTCGCAAGATCGCTCCATCGGCGGTTGTCGCAATCGTTGCGGCGCTCGGCTCAGATATGCGCGAACTCTCCGGTGTCTGCTCCCAACTTGCCGCGGATGTCGCTGCTGGTGCCACAATCACTGAGGAAGATGTCGCAAAGTTCCAGCAAGGTCGCGTTGAAACAACAGGTTTTGACGTGGCCGATGCTGTCCTCGACGGGAAGACCGATGAAGCCCTTGTCTCACTTCGCCAGGCACTTGAAACCGGAGTGGACCCGGTCATGATCGTCTCAGCTCTGGCAGGATCGGTCCGAGCTCTAGCAAAGGTCTCTGGAGCCAACCGCGGAACCAAATCTTTCGAGCTGGCTGGCCAACTTGGGC
>CAIZHC010000170.1 GCA_903932705.1 uncultured Actinomycetes bacterium
CAACAATCTTCTCAATTGCAGCCTCTGGCTTACCTTCGTTACGGGCGGTCTCTTCAGCGATATGGCGTTCATTCTCAATCGCCTCAGCAGGAACTGATTCGCGGTTGAGGTATTGAGGTGCGAATGCAGCAATGTGCTGCGCAACATCCTTACCTGCCTCGAGAGCATCTGTCGTGAGCTGAACCAAAACTCCAAGTTGTGGAGGTAGGTCAGGGTTGGTGCGGTGTAGGTAGACAGCAACTGGAGCGCCTTCGAGAACTGCAATCTTGCGAAGTTCGATCTTCTCGCCGAGTGTTGCATTGCCTTCATCGATACGAGCTTGAACGGTTGCTCCTGATGGCAGAGTTGAAGCCAAGAAAGCTTCAGATGTGCCGATCTTGGAGGCGAAGAGGTGGGCAAGAAGTTCTTCTGCCAACTCTACGAAACGCTCGCCCTTTGCTACGAAATCAGTCTCACAAGCAAGTTCAAGCATTACGCCAAGGTTGCCCTCAGCCTTTGCGAGAACCACACCATTTGAGGTTGTACGACCTTCGCGCTTGGTAACTCCCTTGAGTCCCTTAACGCGGATGATCTCCACGGCCTTCTCGTAATTGCCATCAGCCTCATCAAGAGCCTTCTTGCAATCGAGCATGCCAGCAGCGGTCGCCTCACGTAAGCGCTTTACATCTTCGGCTGTATATGAAGCCACGAATTATTCTCCCTTTACTTCTGTCACAGGTGCTTCTGCAACAACATCTGCCACCACTGCATCAGCAGCAGGTGCTTCAGTTGCAGCGAGCGCTGTTTCAACTTCTACGAATGTCTCATCTGCTGGAGCAACCTTGTCAGCAACTGCAGCTGCAGCAGCTGAACGAGCTGCAAGACCAGCAACAGCGGCATCAGCGATTACGCGTGTCAACAAGCCGATGGAGCGGATTGCATCATCGTTACCCGGAATCTTGTAATCAACTTCATCTGGATCGCAGTTTGTATCCAAGATAGCGACGACTGGAATTCCCAGCTTCTTTGCTTCAGCAACAGCAAGGTGTTCCTTCTTGGTATCGACAACCCAGATTGCGCTAGGCAACTTGGTCATGTTGCGGATGCCTTCAAGGTTCTTGGTGAGCTTCTCGCGCTCGCGACGAAGAACCAAGAGTTCCTTCTTTGTTAGTACTTGATCGTTCTTCTGCTCAAGTTGTTCGAGTTCCTTGAGACGTTGAATACGCTTGTAAACAGTTGGGAAGTTGGTCAACATTCCACCCAACCAACGCTCGGTTACGTAAGGCATTCCTACGCGTGCGGCTTGTTCAATAATTGGTTGATGAGCTTGCTTCTTCGTTCCAACAAAGAGGATGTGTCCGCCCTTTGCGACTGTGTCTTTAATGAAATCGTAAGCAGAATCGATAAGTCCAAGTGACTGCTGGATATCGATAATGTAAATGCCGTTGCGCTCAGCGAAGATAAAGCGCTTCATCTTTGGATTCCAACGACGAGTCTGGTGTCCGAAGTGGACTCCGCTGTCGAGGAGTTCTCGCATTGTTACAACCGCCATGGCGGCACTCTCCTTTATTGCATGCAGTAGCGCATGCACTCGGTTGTCGAAGCGGCAATTTGCCGATTCCCTAGCATCTAGGCACCGACTTACCGTGAGGTAAGACCGAAATGGTTTCTCGCGTGAGCGAGATAGATGCGTGAAGTCAGACCTTGCGATCTGCTGGGGTAATTCTAAGGGGGCGAGGCAGCGAACTTAAAATCGGACCAGGTTAAGCCCTGGGATGCGCGGTTTCGAAGGCTTTTTGGAGGCGATCGGGCGAAACATGCGTGTAAATCTGCGTAGTTGCAAGAGAGGAGTGACCCAAAATCTCTTGAACTGTGCGCAGATCTGCCCCGCCTTCCAGCAGGTGGGTGGCAGCGGTATGGCGAAGTCCATGGGGTCCCATCTTTGAACCGACCGCGGCCATCGCTTGATAGACCACTTCGCGAACGGTGCGCTGATCAATACGGCTCCCCCTCGACCCCAAAAACACAGCGCTACCGGATTTATCGGTAGCAAGTTCGGGTCGAGCTTGGCTCAAATAATTGCGGAGCGCCTTCATGGCGGGAGCGCCCATAGGGACCACTCGTTCTTTGCTTCCCTTACCCATCACCTGAAGAGTGTTTCGCGATTCATCTATTGAGCGCATATCAAGACCACAAATTTCCGAGACACGTATTCCCGTTGCGTATAGAACTTCGATAAGAGCCAAGTCGCGAATTGAGATGGGATGTGGATCTTCATCCACTCGGGTTTGGGCGCTCGCTAAAACTATTTCAGTGTCGGCGATATCTAGCACTTCAGGCAAGGTGCGATGCGGTTTAGGGATTGCGAGCTCGGCACCAAGATCACTCTTAATCCACCCCTGGCTTGCCGCCCAATAGGTAAATGCTCGGATAGAAACAATCCGGCGTGCCATCGTAGAACGCGCCGCGCCTGAAGCTTGAAGTTCTGCCAACCAGGATCGGATATGAGTGAGTTCCAATTGTGAGAACTCTTCTACTTTGAGAGTTTCCAAATGTTTCAGGAATGATTCAAGATCACTTACATATCCCTTGATTGAGTTATCTGCGAGATTGCGCACGAGGACCAGATGCTCCTCATATTGTGCAATTAACTCTGAACTCATGCCTGAAAGGCTACTCGGGTTTACGTCCCTGACGAAGTAATCCATAGGTCACGGCGTCTTCAAGTGCCATCGCAGAAGCCGCAATTACATTCTCGTGAACGCCAACAGTTGTCCATGAGCCATCGCTATCACTCGTCTCAACCAAGACGCGTGTTACCGCACCAGTTCCGAGGCGACCTTCCAGGATTCGAACCTTGTAATCAGTCAACTCTAACCGCTCTAACTCTGGGTAAAACTTCTTAAGTCCGGAACGAAGCGCAGTATCGATTGCGTTGACAGGTCCATTTCCTGAACCCGTTGTAACGATGCTCTCGCCATGAGCGCTCAAGGTGACCGTTGCGTTGGACTTCACTGCGCCGTTGGCATCACCGTCGACGGTGGTCTGCCAATCTTCGATGACAAAGAACTCAGCACGCTTTCCAGATATCTCTTCACGAAGTAAGAGTTCGAAAGACGCATCTGCAGCTTCAAAGGTAAAACCGCGTGACTCCATCTCTTTCACCCGCTCTACAACTCGAGCAACAACTTCCTTATCTCCACCAAGATCAATTCCTAGTTCTTGAGATTTCAATTCGATGGATGCACGGCCGGCCATCTCGGAAACCAGCATTCGCATGTCGTTTCCAACGCTTGATGGATCTTCGTGTTGGTACATCGCTGGGTCAACCTTGATTGCGCTGGCATGTAGCCCAGCCTTATGAGCAAAGGCTGAAACTCCGACATATGGTTGACGGGCGCTTGGTGCAACATTTGTCACTTCCGCTACTGCATGTGAAATTCTAAATGATTCGCGAAGAGCGCCCTCTGGAAGCACTGGCTTCTTCATCTTTAACTCTAAGTTAGCGATGATGCTTACTAGATCGGCGTTACCAGTGCGCTCTCCATAGCCATTCAGAGTTCCCTGTACATGTGTCACGCCAGCATCGATTGCAGCCAAAGAGTTTGCAATCGCACATCCAGTGTCATTGTGGCAATGGATTCCCAGGCGGGCAGATGATTCCAGCAAAACAGTATGTACAACATCAGTAAGTTCTGTTGGAAGCATTCCGCCGTTGGTGTCACAGAGCGCAATCACATCAGCGCCAGATTCCGCAGCAACTCGAACAACTTCGAGAGCGTATGCAGGGTTAGAGCGGTAGCCATCAAAGAAATGTTCGGCATCTAGAAATACGCGCTGTCCACCTGAGCGTAGGAATTTAATAGAACTACGGATCATCTCTAAGTTCTCATCTAGAGTTGTTCGCAGAGCGAGCTCAACCTGACGGTCATAACTTTTCGCAACCAAGGTAACTGCAGGCGCACCAGAATCTTGCAGCGCGCGAAGAAGTACATCGTCTGCAGCTTGGACACCTGGACGTCGGGTTGCACCAAAAGCTACAAAAGTGGCGTTCTTCAATTTCAGTTCGGTTTGTGCCAACTTAAAGAACTCAGTGTCCTTGGGATTTGCTCCAGGCCATCCACCTTCAATGAACCCAACACCCAGATCATCTAAGTGATGAGCGATCGCCAACTTGTCATGAACAGAGAGGTTTAATCCCTCTTGCTGCGCGCCATCGCGCAGGGTGGTGTCGTAGATATGAAAGGCATCAGAAACTGGCATTATGAAACTCGCTTATTCCAGCCGTGGGTATCAGCGCTTGTTCCATGTTGAATGCCAAGAAGAGTTTCGCGAATCTGCATAGTGATTGGACCAGGGTTGCCATCTCCGGTTGCCCAACTTCCCTCAGCGCTCTTCGCAGCTCCGACTGGCGTAACTACTGCGGCGGTTCCGCAAGCAAAGATTTCCGTAATTTCACCAGAGGTGACACCTTCGCGCCAGTCATCTGTTGAAATCATTCCCTCTTCAACTTTGTAACCTAAATCTTTTGCGACGGTCAGAATCGAATCACGCGTGATACCTGCAAGCAGAGTACCCGTAAGTTTTGGAGTGAAGATTGTGGCATCTGCGCCTTTACCCTTAACGAAGTAAAGGTTCATTCCGCCCATCTCTTCAACCCACTTGCGCTCTTGTGCATCAAGCCAGACAACTTGATCGCAACCCTCAGCCGCTGCTTGCTTCTGAGCAAGCAATGAACCAGCGTAATTTCCACCAGTCTTAGCTTCACCGGTACCGCCCTTGGCAGCGCGCACGTACTCTGTAGAAATCCAGACAGTTACGGCTTTACCTGGATTGAAATATGCAGATGCTGGAGTTGTAATAACTATGTAAGTCGCTTGATTGCTTGGGCGTACGCCTAAGCCAACTTCGCTAGCAAACATGAAGGGACGAATGTAAAGAGACTCTCCAAAATTCTTTGGGACCCAAGCTTTCTCATGGCTCACGAGAGCTTCAACCGTCTCAACAAAATCACCGATAGAAAGCTCAGGTAGCGCCATACGAATTGCGCTCTTGCGAAAACGCTCTGCGTTAGCTTCGGGACGGAAAAGGCTTACTCCTCCATCGGGTTGGCTATAAGCCTTAAGTCCTTCAAAGATCTCTTGGCCGTAATGCAAGACTGAGGTAGCAGGATCAATTGAGAGCGGTCCATAGGCCTTTATCTCAGCGTCACTCCAACCGGTCGCCTCGCTCCACTCGGCTACCAACATATTGTCGGTGTAGTGCTTGCCGAAGCCTCCTGCCGCAATCTTTGCTTCGCGGTCAGCATCACTTGATGGATTTTGGTTTGGGTTGAGATGGATCTTCATTTAGATAGCTCCTGCCAAGGCATCACCGATTTGAACAGTACTTCTCTTTGTGTCACCGCGAGTAAGTAGATCAGCGGCGACAGCGCGCTCTACATCTGCTGCGGCATCCAGCTCACCCAGGTGGGCGAGCAGCATTGCAACAGACATAACGGTCGCAGTTGGATCCGCTAGTGACTTTCCAGCGATATCAGGTGCTGAACCATGCACTGGCTCAAACATCGAAGGATATTTGCGAGTTGGATTGATATTTCCCGAAGCTGCAAGTCCGATTCCACCACAGATTGCGGCAGCAATATCAGTCAAGATATCTCCGAAGAGATTATCTGTGACGACTACATCAAAGCGCTCTGGGTTAGTTACGAAGAACATTGATGCAGCGTCAACGTGCAGGTAGTCAGTTGCGACATCCGGAAACTCTTTTGCGACCTCATTAAATGTGCGAGTCCACAATCCGCCAGCATGGGTCAACACATTGTTCTTATGAACCAAGGTCAACTTCTTGCGTGGACGGCTTGCAGCTCGGGCAAAGGCATCACGAATTACTCGCTCAGCGCCACGGCGGGTATTGAGTGACTCCTCCGTTGCAATCTCTGCTTCAGTTCCAAAGGCGAGATTTCCACCTGCGCCTACATATGGACCTTCTGTGCCTTCGCGAACAACCACGAAATCAATCGGTGCTTGAGTGGCCAGAGGCGACTTAACACCGGCATGAAGTTTTGCTGGGCGAAGATTTACATATTGATCGAAGGCGAAGCGAAGTTTGAGCAACAATCCGCGCTCAAGAACTCCACTTGGAACAGTTGGATCTCCGACTGCACCGAGCAGAATGACATCGCTCTTGGCAATCTCAGCCATAGTCTCATCTGAGAGAACTTCACCCGTCGCGTGCCAGTGAGAGGCGCCAAGGTTGTAAGGAATCTTCTTGAACTCCAGCGAGTATTTCGCTGCAACTTTATCCAAGACCTTTAAACCTTCGGCAACAACTTCAGGCCCGATCCCATCGCCAGCAATAACAGCAAGATTAAATTGCTTCATTAGACGGCCCCTTAATCACGACAGCAGAGTAACTGTGCGAACCAGATGTGCTCCGGTCTCTTTCTCAACCTGAGCCAAGAGATCTGTTGAGATTGCAGAATCGATGTTGAGCGCCATAAGAGCTTCGCCGCCGTCTTCACTGCGAGCAACCTGCATGCCGGCAATATTGATTCCAGCTGCACCGATAATTCCACCGACAGCACCGACAACACCTGGACGATCTGCATATTGCAAGAACAAGAGATGCTCAGTTGGTGGCAGATCGAGATCAAAGCCATTGATTGCAATGATCTTTTCTACGTGACGGATTCCCATGAGAGTGCCATCAACCACGATGCGACGACCATCAGGCAGGGCTGCCTTGAGTGAGATCATGCTGCGATATTCAGGACTCTCGGGATTTGTCGCAACAGATGAGGTCATTCCACGCTCGGCTGCTAATCCAGGTGCATTTACATAAGTAACTGACTCAGCTCCAACTGCAATAAGCGCACCCTTAAGCACACTCGTAGCTAGAACTGATGAATCGTGACCTGAAATATCTCCGCGAACTTCAACATCAAGTGAGGTTGGGAGCTCGCCTGCAATGATGGTTGCAATCTGAGCCATCTTCTCAACGAGTGGAAGAGATGGACGAATATCTTCGTGAATCGCTCCACCTTTAACATTGAGAGCATCTGGAACGAGTTCTCCGGAGAGAGCTTTGCGAACTGATACTGCGACTGCTATTCCCGCGCGCTCTTGAGCCTCATCGGTTGATGCACCAAGGTGAGGTGTAGCAACTACTTGATCAAGGGTAAAGAGTGGTGAGTCTGTGCAAGGTTCTGTAGCGAATACATCAAGTCCAGCACCAGCAACGCGGCCTTCAACAAGCGCGTTATAGAGAGCTGTCTCATCGAGGACTCCACCACGAGCCGCATTGATAATGCGAACTGTTGGCTTCACCTTCTTGAGAGCTTCTTCACCGATGAGATTTGCAGTTTCTTTCGTCTTTGGAAGGTGGATGGTGATGAAATCACTTACGCGCAATAACTCATCGAGTTCAACAAGTTGAACTCCAAGTTGTGCCGCGCGAGCGGGCAACATATAAGGATCGTATGCAACAACGTTCATGCCAAAAGCCTGCATGCGTGCTGTTACAAGTTGACCGATCTTTCCAAAGCCGACAACTCCAAGAGTCTTCTCAAATAGCTCTGCTCCGGTGTACTTAGAGCGAGCCCACTTTCCATTACGGAGAGCGGCGTGTGCTGGAGAGATGAAACGAGCAGATGCCATCAAGAGTGCGATGGCAAGTTCTGCGGCGCTTACGATATTTGATGTTGGTGCATTGACAACCATGATTCCAGCCGCGGTAGCAGCAGGAATATCAACGTTATCCACGCCAACACCAGCGCGAGCAATTACCTTTAGACCCTTTGAAGCGGCGATTGCTTCTGCATCCATCTTGGTGGCAGAGCGAATCAGTACTGCATCAGCGCCTTCGGCGAGTGCAGCGAGAAGTTGCGCACGATCAGCGCCATCGCAATTCTTTACCTCGAAATCCGGCCCCAACGCTTCAAGCGTTGCAGGGCTTAACTCCTCAGCAATTAAAACGATTGGCTTAGCCACGTGCTGCAGATCCTTCGTTGTAATCATCCTTGTTGCCGCTCTTAACCCATGACATCATCTTGCGAAGTTCACGGCCAACAGCCTCGATTGGGTGAGCTTCACCCTTTGCGCGAAATGCCTTGAACTCAGGTGCTCCTGCTTCTTGGTCATCGATGAAGCGCTTGGCGAAAGTTCCATTTTGAATATCGGCGAGAACTGCTTTCATATTCTCCTTCACGCTTGGATCAATAACGCGAGGACCTGAAACGTAATCTCCGAATTCAGCGGTATCTGAAACTGACCAACGTTGCTTAGCAATTCCACCTTCGTACATAAGATCAACAATCAACTTCAATTCGTGCAAGCACTCGAAGTAGGCAACTTCTGGTTGGTAGCCAGCTTCAATCAGCGTCTCAAAACCGTATTGAACGAGTTGTGATGCGCCACCGCAGAGAACTGACTGCTCACCGAAGAGATCGGTCTCGCACTCCTCTGTAAAGGTTGTCAAGATTCCACCGGCGCGAAGTCCACCGATCGCCTTGGCATAGGACAAGGTCAAAGGCCATGCTGTGCCTGTTGCATCTTGCTCAACTGCCACAAGGACAGGTACTCCGCGGCCGGCGACATATTCGCGGCGAACCAAGTGTCCTGGTCCCTTTGGAGCAACCATTGCTACATCGATATTTGCCTCAGGCTTGATGTAACCAAAACGGATGTTGAAGCCATGGCCAAAGAAAAGTGCTGAGCCAGGCTTGATGTTTGGCTTAATTGAATCGTTGTAGATGTGGCGCTGAACGTGATCAGGGGCCAAGAGCATTACAACATCTGCCTCTTTAACGGCATCTGCTACTGAGAGAACGCGAAGTCCTTCAGCCTCAGCCTTAGCGCGTGAAGCGGAACCATCGGCCAGACCAATGCGTACATCTACTCCGCTATCGCGAAGTGAGAGCGCGTGAGCATGACCCTGTGAGCCATAACCAATGACAGCAACTTTCTTTGATTGAATGATCGAGAGATCTGCATCTTCGTCGTGATATTGGGTAGCCACTTTAGGGTCTGCCTTTCTTAGTCGTGATCCGGTTGTTGTGATTTTCCTGGCTTCAATCCGCGCTCCATTGCGACTAGACCAGATTGAACCAATTCTTTGATGCCATACGGCTCAAGTACTCGCAAGAGCGCTTGAATCTTCTCGCTATTTCCTGTCGCTTCAATCGTCACTGCATCTTGTGCAACATCCACGACCTTGGCACGGAAAAGTTGAACGGTCTCCAAGACCTGTGAGCGAGTTTCAGGTGAAGTGCTTACCTTCACCAGCAGAAGTTCACGCTGTACTGAAGCAATTGGATCGAGCTCAATAATGCTCAATACATTGATGAGCTTGTCTGTCTGCTGAATAACTTGAGAGAGAGCATGACCTTCTACATTTACGACAATCGTCATACGCGAAACATTTGGATCTTCGGTTGGGCCGACTGCCAGCGAATCGATGTTGTATCCGCGGCGCGCGAAGAGCGATGCGATTCTTGCCAGGACTCCCGGGCTGTTCTCGACGAGAACTGAAAGTGTATGTGTGCTCATTTATAACTCCTGTGAATCCCAGATAGGAGCCATTGATTTCGCAACGACGATGTCATCATTTGATGTTCCAGCAGCAACCATCGGCCAGACCATCGCATCGCGATGCACACTGAAATCAACAACTACAGGTCGATCATTAATTGCCATTGCTTCATTGATTACGCGATCAACATCTTCCTTGCTCTCGCAACGAAGCCCAACACAACCCATCGCTTCAGCCAACTTTGCGAAGTCTGGGATTCTCTTGGAGTGCAGATCAGTATTTGAGTAACGCTGGTTGTAGAAGAGGGTCTGCCATTGGCGAACCATTCCTAGTGACTCGTTATTGATGATTGCAACCTTGATTGGAATGTTATTGAGCGCGCAGGTTACTAACTCCTGATTTGTCATCTGGAAGCAACCATCGCCATCAATCGCCCAAACCACAGTATCTGGAGCGCCAACCTTTGCACCCATTGCGGCAGGAACCGCGAATCCCATTGTTCCAAGCCCACCAGAGTTGATCCAGGTGCGCGGCTTCTCGTAATTAACAAATTGAGAGGACCACATCTGATGTTGTCCAACACCTGCAACATAAATCGCATCTGGTCCAGCAATCTGACCCAAGCGCTGGATGACATATTGAGGTGAGACAGTGCCATCAGTTGGTTCATCGAAGCCGAGTGGATACTTGGCGCGCCAACTATTACAAAGCTGCCACCAGGCGGTGAGATCTGGCTTTGATTTTGCAAATTGCTTTTGTAGCGCTGGAAGCAGAGCATTGATGGTTGCTTTTAGATCTCCAACAAGAGCAACGTCAACAATGCGGTTCTTTCCGATTTCCGCAGGATCAATATCTGCATGAATGATCTTTGCATTTGGTGCAAAGGAGGAGAGCTTTCCAGTAACGCGATCGTCAAAGCGCGCACCCAAAGTAATCAGTAGATCAGCCTTCTGTAACGATGTAACTGCAGCAACAGTTCCATGCATACCAGGCATTCCGAGATGTTGTGGGTGGCTATCTGGGAATGAACCCAAGGCCATCAAAGTTGTGACAACTGGTGCGCCAGTTAATTCAGCGAGCTTCATGAGCTCAGCAGAGGCATTGGACTTAATCATGCCGCCGCCAACATAGAGAACCGGGCTCTTAGATTCTGCGATCAGCGCCGCTGCATCAAGAACTGATTGCGCCGTTGGCTCCATCACTGGGTTGTACCCAGGAAGTGAGAGAGAAGTTGGCCAATTGAAATCAGTCATCGTAGTGAGGGCATCTTTTGCAATATCGACTAGAACTGCTCCTGGTCGACCAGTACCTGCGATGTGAAAGGCCTCAGCGATTGCGCGAGGAATATCGCGAGGATCGGTAATCAAGAAATTATGTTTTGTAACTGGCATCGTGATGCCGCGGATATCTGCCTCTTGGAAAGCATCTGTACCGATGGCACCTGAGGCGACCTGGCCGGTGATTGCTACAACAGGCACAGAGTCCATTTGTGCATCAGCAAGTGGAGTAACGAGGTTTGTTGCTCCAGGACCAGATGTTGCAATGCAAACTCCAACTCGACCAGTTGCCTGGGCATACCCAGTTGCAGCATGACCAGCGCCTTGTTCGTGGCGAACCAGGATGTGGCGAATAGAGCTATCAAAGATTGGGTCGTACGCAGGAAGGATTGCCCCTCCAGGGATACCGAACATGACATCCACACCGGCAGACTCCAGAGATTTCACGAGTGACTGTGCTCCGGTGACTTGTGCTGACATATTCATCTCCTCTCTGGGGTGGAACTACTGGGTTATCTTCTCAAGACATTTCGGCCGTGAAATGCGAAACCCCTCAGTTTTCACTGAGGGGTAGCGCACCATCTAGTCAGACTAGATCGCGCGCTCTCGAATCACCACTGATGATGTCATGGCGCAATTCTCGCTTGTCTGGCAAGGCTAGTCAACCCCTACGAAGAGCATCCCAAAATATGAGATGCCTATCTCAGAATACTTAGCCGCAGACCGCCCCTTGGGAGGCCGAACCAACGACCTTTGCATACTTAGCCAGAACTCCACGGCGATATTTGTGAGGGACCGGAGTGAAGTGCTTGCGGCGTTCTGCAAGTTCAGACTCTTCAACCAGAAGATCCAGGGTTCGCTTTGCAATATCGATGCGGATGAGATCGCCATCCTTGATGAATGCGATCGGTCCCCCATCAACTGCTTCAGGTGCAACGTGACCCACGCAGAGACCCGTACTTCCGCCAGAGAAACGGCCATCGGTAAGGAGAAGCGTTGATTTTCCAAGTCCAGCACCTTTAATAGCGCCAGTGATCATCAACATCTCGCGCATTCCTGGCCCACCCTTTGGACCTTCATAGCGAATGACGACGACATCGCCAGCCTTAATGGTGCCATTTTCGAGCGCGACCATTGCCGCTTGTTCGCGTTCAAAGACTCGAGCGGGTCCTTCAAAGAAATCCACGCCGACTCCAGCGGTCTTACAGACCGCTCCATCTGTCGCAAGAGTTCCATGCAAGATTGTGATTCCACCACCCGCAGAGAGCGGATTTTGAATGGAGTGAAGAACCTCTCCATCTGGATCTAGCGGAGTGAGCTCTGCAAGATTCTCGGCCATTGTCTTAC
>CAIZHC010000171.1 GCA_903932705.1 uncultured Actinomycetes bacterium
ATAAAAGTATGAGAGAAATGGCCTTGGTCTGTTTCTCTTGCGGGATCTGAAACTTCATCAACAAAACTCCGCCAAGCAACATCCCAATTGCACTCACAGCTCCCGAGAATCCGTAGATTAGGACTGAGGCATGTAAGACCTTGGTAAGAAGGAAGAGCCCCGCAACGCTCACCGTACCTGCCGCAAATAGAAAGCCGGTGATCAATACTGCCAGGGAACGAAGCTGAGAATTAGCAAATATATATTTCAAGCCATCATTTGCTCTGATCTTCTCTCCCGCTTCAGATGTGGCACTCCGACGATTAACTTGAAGCACAAAAGGTGCCATTGCAAGAAAGAGAAATGTGATTGCATCGATAAGAAATGGTGTCTTATAGCCAGTTTGAGATACCAAGATTCCACCAAAGGCAGGTGCCGCAAATCCGGCAATTGCATAAAGGCTTTGCGAAAATCCCATCTGCTTTGTGAAATCCTCTGGAGTTACAAGAGTCGGCATCAGCGCCATGAGCGCAGGATTTTCGATCGCGCCACAGGAACTGGAAAGAAATATAGTGATTGCTAACGAAACCATATTGTGCTGATAAATGAGCGAAAGAATCAAAATCGCCTGAATGGCTGATGTGAAGGGGATAATCTGCTGAGTACTAAATCGATCGGATATCCATCCAGCCAATGGCAACATGGCTACAAGTGAAATCGTTCCAGCAGCCATCAAGATTCCAACAAAACCCGCTCCATGTCCTCGCTCCCGAAGAACTAGTGCAAAAACAGTTATCTCACTTCCCAATAATGAAAAGGCTCGAAAACCGGCAACGGCTTTCGCTTTACCCCACTGGGTCACAACTCTTTCACTCATGTTTGAAACTGTAGAAGGGCGCATCAGCCATGTCATTAGACATGCCGTCTAGGAATTGAACTTTCAGAGATGATTGACCTTCCCCGAGAGCTTTGGGAATATTCGCCATGCCTATTTCTATGGATCGAGCCCTGCGACATATGTCTTGGGCGAATCAGCGCGTTTATTCAGCCTTCTCAACTCTTCCTGATGAGGCGCTGGATTCATACATAGTAAATCCAGAGTGGACCGCGCGCCGGCTTCTGCAACATATTGTGGCGAGCGCAGATTGGTATGTGTATTGCCTTGGAATCGCGAGTTGGAATGAGATTCCGGAGCCACAAATCATCGCCGATCTCGCTCCCCTAGCGGTCAGGCTTAAGAAATTTGATGAGCAGATCCAAAGCGCCAATGAACTCGATGACGAATTACTGACCTTCAAGGATGAGGTTGGGAACACTCAGGTATATCGCTCAACCCTGCTGGCTGAGGCAGTTCTCCACGCAACTGAACATAGAGCCCAACTTATGGATGCCATTGAATCTCGCGGATTTAGCGCTATCACTCTAGATTCCATAGATCTCTGGGCTTTTGAATCCTTCGAGCGAGAGAGCGGTAATTCCTCTCGTTAGACTTGGGTGTGCTTCAAGGACTCTTCCTCAAATCGCTTATTGCCTTTATGGCGGCGACAGGTGCAAACCTGGGCGCTCCTCAGGCAACTGCCATTCCGGGTGAATCGCAAGTACTCATTAATTGGGCTCCGCCGGCCGGTGCAATTAATGGAATAGTTATTGAAGATAGCCTTGACTCTGGAAATACCTGGACAACAATTACAAAATTGCCACCAAATTCCACGCATATTCGCGTTCAGGGCCTAACTGATGGGAAGAACTATTGGTTCCGCGTTCGGTGGATCTGGCCAGATAACTCACTTGGCATTCCGAGTAGAACTCTTGTTGCTATTCCTATTAATAATCCAAGCGCTCCAACTGGTCTCATTGCTACTGCAAGTGGAACTCAAGTTGCTCTCAATTGGGATCAGACAACCGAGAAAGCAGTCACGGGTTATGACATTGAACAATCAACAGATGGTGGCAATACCTGGTCGAATGTAACCTCTAATACTGGTTCCTCCTCCTCTGGTTATCTCATCGATAATTTAACGCGCGGAACCACATACTCATTTCGCATTAAGGCCTTGGCCTTCGGCGGAGGCAAGAGTGATTACTCCGATGTTGCTACGGTAAAAGTTGGCCTCGCGCCAACAGGGGGTTTCGCTCTCACATACAAAATAACCGGATCTAAAATCACTCTCTCGTGGGAGACCCCGCAGGATATTCCTGATGTCACCAGCTACCAGGTCAATGCGTCGGGCGATGGCGGTGCAAACTGGTTCACCGTCGCAACGACACAGGGTGGAATCAATACTGCGCTAGTTCCGTATGTGATTGGTGGATCTACCTACCAAGTTATCGCGACTTCAGCTGCCGGTGAAACCTCGGCCTCATCGATTGAACTTATTGAAACAAATCTGCTTCCCGATCCCGTGACCACCGCAACTTTTAACCCAGGTGCCACAGGTGAATCGAGCTCCCCTACTCCCACCGATAGCACTTCGGCTACACCGACTCCAACCGACACAAACACAACTGCGCCGAGTAAGAGTTCAAGCCCACCGATCATTCCGATTGCAATACTTCTCGTTGCAATTGCAATTGGTTCTTGGCTTGCCATTGGAATGCGAAATCGTGGCAGCAAGAAAGGCGGAAAGAAACGCCCTAAGCCAAAGAAGAAGCCAGCTAAGCGGAAAAAGAGTTCGGTCTCTTCATCTCGGAGTTCTACTCAACCCTCTCAAACTTCTTCAGAAGATATTAAAAAGAAGAAAAAGAAGTAGATCAACCATTTCCTGCGGTTAATGCTCCAGAAGTTGTGGAGTTCGTCTTCGAGGTTGAAGTTGTTGGCTTTGGAGATGCGGTTGCCTTAGGCGTTGTTGTGGCCTTCGGAGTTGCGGATGCCTTAGGGCTTGGGGTCGTCTTCGGCGTCGTTATTCCAGTAGGAGCAGTCGTAGTGGCTGGAGTTGGAGCGGTACCAGGAATACGAACTCCGAGGGTTGGAACACCAGGTCCGATCACAGTCACAGCACGTACGCGAACCAGCAGCGCCGTCTTTTGACGGTTGACTGTATAAGTGCGGATGGTTGGAAGAAGCGTGGCTGCAGTTGTCCACTTCAGACCATCCGGTGATGTCTCAACCAAGTACTTAAGAATCAACTTCACATTGCTTCCAGCGGCCGGGATCCACGTGATCTTGGCAGTTGTCGTTGTCATTACAAATGCTTGAATAACTGGCGCAGCAGCAGCTGGTTGTGGAGTTCCAGAGACGGATGCTGAAACAGGACCAGTGCCAATTTGGTTTACAGCAGCGACACGGAAGAAGTATGTGATTCCATTCTTCAAGTTAGAAATATTGATTGTTGCTAATGAGGAACCAGTATTCGCAATGGCAACTGTCCAAGGTCCATTTGCAGAGAGCGCTTGTTCAACGGTGTAGTAGTCGACGCTGTATCCACCGTTAGTTGCTGGAGGTGTAAAGGTCAAGACAACCTTCTTATCTCCAGATACTGCAGCAAGCTTTGTCACAGCATCAGGAGCTGCTCCAGGTGCGGCCAAGATGACGCTCGATGCACCGGCACCGGCACCAGAGATTGGTGTTACACGAATTTCATACGTAGTTCCGTTGGTCAAACCATTTAACGTTGCGGTGAGCGCATTTCCAG
>CAIZHC010000172.1 GCA_903932705.1 uncultured Actinomycetes bacterium
CAGATTCGATTGCGACAATCTCATCAGCGCGCGCCTCTAAGGCATCAGCAATTTTAAGAAGAGTGCGTTGACGCTCAGCGGGAGTCGTCTCGCGCCACTCTTCAAAAGCGGTCGCAGCAGCGTTCAGCGCTTGGTCAACATCGTCCGCACCCGAAAGTTGGGCGGTGGCATATGCCTGACCTGTTGATGGATTGATAATTTCGGAGGTTTGGCCGGAGCCAGAAGGCTTTGATGTACCGGCGATAAAGTTGTTGAGGCTTTTCATGCCCACACTCTATCCCCGGCGTAAACGAACTCCCAAGAGGTACATCTTGCAGCCAAGGCAGTAGCCAAAGGCCGAGTTTAGGAATGCGGCAAATAGGGCAAAAGAGGTAGCAATAGTGAAAAGCGGCCAGGTATGGGTCAGCGCACCGACGGTGGCAAGCAGGGTGAATACGAAACCAACTAGTTGAGCAAATTGAGGAGGGCGAACATCCTCGGACTCAAAGGTCTTAGAGAGACGTGGTTGCACAAAACGCTTATAAAGCCAGGCATAAGGAGAGTTTGGGGGACCTGCAAAGGCACCAATTCCAAATTGAACTAGTTGAATTGCAATCACAATTGGAGATCTCGTGATGAGAGCGATAATCAAAACAATCGCAGTAAGTCCTGCAGACCAACGCGGGCCTCGTGCATCAATCATCTCTCTACCTTCCTAGACTCGCTCTAAATTTTCAATTGCGTTTACCACTTGATCACGTTTCGGTGCACCCACCGCGCGAGCAATCTCTTTACCTTCAGCATTTAAGAAAAGCGTTGTTGGTGTCTGTCGAATATCGAGGCGTCGGACTAACTCCAAATTACTTTCAGCATCAACTTCAACATGTCTAATCTTTGGATAGTGTGAAACAACCGATGAAAGTGTGCTTCGCGTTGCGCGGCATGGAGTACAAAATGCACTTGAGAATTGCAAAATTGTTGCGTGCTCTCCGAGATCACTACCAATTTCAGCAGAATTCACTAAGTGACGATCATCCGCTTTGACATTTATCTTTCCGCTGCGCTTCTTATCCCAAAGCCCGTACGCACTTGCTAGAGAAAGAACAACCACAATGAGAAGGAGCGAACGCATGTCGCAATTTTCACATCCAAAGGCGATTAAACCTAAACGCGGATGGTTTGCAAGAGCGAGGGATTACTGAGGTCGAGATCCAACAATAGCTACGCATCGAGCGGCGAGTTCGGCGCCTGAATTTAAGGAGTCGAGGAGATCATTATTGGCAATCCAGCCCTTAATAAATCCAGCAGCAAATGCATCACCTGCTCCAGTCGTATCAACTACATCAACCTCGACAGCAGGAATTTGCACTAGAGCTGATCCACGAGCTTGAGCTAGCGCGCCATTTCCACCGCGTTTAATTACTACCAAAGGTGTGAGTTGTAAGAGTTCGGCCGCAGCATCAACTGGATTGTTCTTTCCACTAAGGAAGTGCGCCTCCTCTTCGTTAAGAACCACGACGTCGACCATGGTGAGCCACTCGCGTACTTGCTTCAGCCCCACCTCAAGAAGAACTCCAACAGTGGATGGATCAAAGATGACAGGCAATCCCATCTCATTAACAATGCCGAGAATCTCAAGTGCACCTTGGCGAGACGCTGGATTTACAAGTGGATATCCGGAGAGATATACAGCCGTGACATCGTCAAGTGGAGGGAGATCGTCAGGACTTAATCCAGAGTTTGCGCCAGAGTCCGGGAACATGGTGCGCTCACCAAGAGCATCTACCAGTACAACGACGACGCCAGTGTGAGCTCCAGGAATAACTTTGTGCGAGTGCTCAACCCCAAATCGATCAAGTTCTGCAAGTACGGTGCGTCCGGCTGGGTCATCTCCGACTCGAGCAATCAAGTGTGCCGGCGTCCCGCTAACGGCTAACCATGACGCAACATTTGCTGCCGCTCCTCCACCTTGGGTAGAGATTGATGCGCGGGTTTCTACACCTTGTTTGATTGGTGCTCCAACTACAGCGGTGACATCGAGCATGATGTCACCTAAGCAAAGAATCTTGCTCATGGGGCTAGTTGATTGCAGCTTTATTGAGTGAGATTGCGATCTGCGAAGCGAGCGCTGTATTCGCCTTAATGATGTCGATATTCACGCGCAGAGATTCACCTTGACTTTGAGTATGGAAATATTCAAGCAAGAAGGGCGTAACCGCTTTACCAGTGATGTGATTGTCATCAGCTGCCTTTAAACCTGATTCCAAAATGCGATTGTGAAGCGCGAGATCCATCTGCCTCTCAACTGGATTTGCAACCACGATTGCTCGATCATTTGTCTGAAGATCAAAGCGATTGCTCCAGATTTCTGCAATCTCTTCAACAGAGTCCACGCGGTGTTCGATTTCGTAACCGGATTCAGTGAGA
>CAIZHC010000173.1 GCA_903932705.1 uncultured Actinomycetes bacterium
CGAGATACACGGCGCAAGGTGCGACCTTCCAAAGCCTCAAGGGTATTGAGAGCTACGAACGGATATGGACCTTGGTTGGCGGGCTCATCTTGGACCCAGAGCAAGTTGGCGTTTGGATGAGCGTTTGCAACGCGCTTGAAATCAGCGAGTGGGAATGGGTAGAGCTGTTCGATGCGAACGATTGCTGTACCGGTCTCACCGAGCTTTGCGCGCTCTGCAACGAGATCCCAATAAATCTTTCCAGAGCAGAAGATGACGCGCGATGCGTTTGTGACAGTGGTGTCATCAATCAGTGGTTGGAATGTTCCCGAAGTGAAATCAGTAAGTCCGGATGCAGCAGCTTTCAAGCGCAACATCGACTTTGGTTCAAAGACGATGAGCGGACGGCGAGCAGCATTCTTCATATGCCAACGAAGCAAGTGGAAATATGAAGCAGGGTTACTTGGTTGTGCGACAGTCATGTTCTGCTCTGCGCAGAGTGCGAGGTAGCGCTCAATACGAGCTGAGGAGTGATCTGGTCCTTGACCTTCATAACCATGAGGCAAGAGGAGTACAACGGATGAACGCTCGCCCCACTTTTGAAGTGCGCTTGAGACGAACTCATCGACGATGGATTGTGCGCCGTTTGCGAAATCACCGAACTGCGCCTCCCATAGAACGAGAGCATTCTCGCGCTCTACGGAGTATCCATATTCAAATCCCATTGCCGCATACTCAGAGAGCAACGAGTCAAAGACGAAGAATTGATTGTCATCATTGATTAGTCCACGAAGTGGGAACCAGTCACCACCTGTGTTCTGATCCACGATTACTGCGTGACGGTTTGAGAAGGTACCGCGGCGAACATCTTGTCCCGCCAAACGAATTGGGTGACCTTCGAGGAGAAGTGAACCGAATGCGAGCATCTCACCTGTCGACCAGTCGGCAGTACCCTCATCCAACATCTCGGTGCGCTTTGCAAGCTGAGGCGCAAGACGTGGGTGAACCACAAAACCTTCTGGGGTTGCAATCTGTGTTGCAGCAATCTTGCGAAGAGTTGCCTCATCGACTCCGGTATTAACTTGCTCTGGAGGTGTGACCTCAGGTGCGCGATTACGAGAAGGCTCAGGTTCAACATTGTGAACCGCTGCATAAACCGCATCGAGTTGCGCCTGGTAATCACGCAATACCTCTTCAGCTTCTTCGACGGTGATATCTCCGCGGCCGATAAGCGCTTCGGTGTAGAGCTTACGAGTGCTGCGCTTTGCCTCAATCAACTTGTACATCATTGGTTGGGTGAAGCTTGGCTCATCGCCTTCATTGTGACCACGACGGCGGTAGCAGACCATATCGATTACTACATCTTTATTGAACTCTTGACGATACTCAAAGGCGAGGCGAGCTACGCGGACAACTGACTCTGGATCATCTCCATTGACATGGAAGACAGGTGCTTGAATCATCTTTGCGATATCTGTGGAGTATGTAGAGGAACGCGCTGCGTGAGGAGAAGTTGTAAATCCAACTTGGTTATTTACAACGATATGGATTGTTCCACCGGTGCGATAGCCCTTGAGTTGAGAGAGGTTAAGAGTCTCTGAAACAACACCTTGGCCTGCAAATGCCGCATCTCCGTGAACCAAGATTGGAAGCACGGTGTATGACTCGTGTACTCCATTGATATCTTGCTTCGCGCGGACAATTCCCTCAAGGACTGGGTTTACTGCCTCAAGATGTGATGGGTTTGCTGCGAGATAAATCTTGGTGGTCTCACCAGAATCTGCTTTAAATACTCCAGCAGTTCCGAGGTGATACTTCACATCGCCGGTTCCTTGTACAGAGTTCTCTGCGTAGTGGCCCTCAAACTCTTGGAAGATCTGGCCATATGACTTACCGCCGATATTTGCCAATACATTGAGGCGACCACGGTGAGGCATTCCGATACAGACTTCCTCTAAACCGCTCTTGGCAGAGCTATCGAGAATTGCATCCAGAAGAGGGATAAGTGACTCTCCGCCTTCTAGTGAGAAGCGCTTCTGGCCGACGTATTTGGTCTGCAGGAATGATTCAAACGCTTCAGCAGAGTTAAGTTTGCGCAAGATACGAAGTTGTTCTTCGCGAGGAGTTCGAGGCGCACCAACTTCAACGTGTTCCTGCATCCACTTACGTTCAGCAGGATTTTCCATGTACATGTACTCAACGCCAACACTGCGGCAATAAGAGTCGCGCAAGATTCCAAGGACGCGACGTAACTTCATAAAGGACTTGCCACCAAAACCGCCGGTTGCAAATTCGCGATCAAGATCCCAGAGTGAGAGTCCATGTGTAACGACATCAAGGTCAGGATGGCTACGTTGGCGATAGCGAAGTGGATCGGTATCTGCCATCAAGTGACCGAAGGTTCGGTATGACTCAATCAACTGTTGCACGCGAGCGGTCTTGCTGATCTGATCATCTTTGGAGAATTGGAAGTCAACGGCCCAACGAATTGGCTCGTAAGGGATGCGCAGCGCAGCGAAAATCTCATCGTAGAAGTTCTCGGCGCCAAGCATGATCTCGTGAATACGACGCAGGAAGTCACCAGATTGCGCGCCTTGAATAACGCGGTGATCGTAGGTGCTTGTAAGGGTAATTACCTTTGAGATGGCAAGGTTGGTAAGGGTCTCTTCACTTGCTCCTTGGAACTCGGCTGGGTAATCCATTGCTCCAACGCCAAGAATTAAACCTTGTCCCTCAACTAAGCGAGGAACAGAGTGAACAGTTCCGAGAGTGCCTGGGTTGGTGAGTGACACAGTTGTGCCTGCATAATCTTCAACGGTGAGCTTGCCGCCGCGAGCCTTGCGGACGGTATCTTCGTACGAGGCCCAGAACTGTGCGAAGTCCAACTCTTCGCAGCCCTTTATAGAAGGTACGAGAAGTTGGCGCGTTCCATCCGGCTTAGCTAAATCGATTGCGATACCAAGGTTGATATGTTCTGGGCGACCAAGAACTGGCTTGCCATCTTGCTCGGCAAAGAAGGTATTCATCTCTGGCATCGCGCGAAGCGCCTTGATCATTGCGTATCCAATTAAGTGGGTGAAGGAAACTTTTCCACCACGGCCACGAGCTAAGTGATTATTAATGACGGTGCGATTATCGATCATCAACTTTGCTGGAATTGCGCGCACGCTTGTTGCAGTTGGAACGTTAAGAGATGCCTCCATGCTCTGGACAACGCGTGCAGCAACGCCACGAATTGGTTCCAGAGTTGAAGCACTTGGAGTCACCAGAGTTGGAATTGGCTTAACAATAGGATCGGCAGGAGTTGCACTAGAACTCGCTTGTGGTGCTTGGACAACTTGGTTGGCACGCGGAGCGGCAACTTCTGCAACAGGTTGAGCCGGAGTTACAACAACTTGAGTTGCAGTCGGAACAACAGGGGGAGTTGTTGCGCTGGAAGATTTTGGAATTGGTGGCACGCCTGCTGTTGGCGCGCTCTGAGTTGCGGCAGCGGCAGCAGCTGCAGGTGGTGTGTAGTCAGCGAAGAAATCCCACCACGCCTTATCGACGGATGTTGGGTCTTGTTGATAGCGCTCATACATCTCATCGACGAGCCATTCGTTTGGTCCGAAGGATCCACCAAAATGATTTGCAGGGGTGTTCGATGCCGACACTGGCGCTCTCCGCTTCTTAATGAGGATGAAGATCAGGTACTCACCAATCTTAATAGGCGAACGGAGATAGCACTCCTCAGGCGAGATGTGAGGTGGGGCTCTAGGCTCCCATCTATGGGATTAGTGGTTGTAACTGGAGGCAGTCGCGGGCTGGGATTTCAATGCGCTAAGGAGCTGGCTGCCCAAGGGCACCAGATTCTCTTGGTTGGGAAGGATCCAATCCGACTTGCCCAGAGCGCGAAAGAGATAGGCGCGGAATTTCGCAGCGTGGATCTGGAAGATCAGGGGGCAACCCGAGAGGTTTTTGAGGAGATTCTCCAAACCTTCGGTTCACCTGAAATCTTGATTCTGGCCCATGGGGTGATGAGCGAGAAGATGTCGAAGACCTTACGGACCACAGATCAGGAATGGCGCCGGGTTATGTCGATCAATCTGGATTCAACATTCACTATCGTCAATGTTCTGGGTGGGGCCATGGCCGAGGCGAGAGCCGGACGCATCATTATCTTTAGCGCCTGTTTAGGCCGGATGTCTGGTCCAGGCAATGCTGGGGGATTAGCTCCCTATCGAATTAGCAAGGCTGGAGTGAATGCCTTGGTTCGGAACCTGGCCCATGAGACAAACCACGGCGCTCGCGGTTTACTCGTCGATGCAATCTGTCCGAATCACACCCGCACAGATATGGGTGGTCCAGATGCACCGCTCTCAGTAGAGGAGGGCGCTGATACCGCCGTATGGCTTGCCACACGTGAATTCAATCCCGAAGAAGATAAGACAGGTTTCTTGTGGGAGCGGCGCGAAATTATTGAGTGGTAATTATTCGCGGTAGCCAAGGATGCATGCGCCTGCGGTAATGATGGCAAGCAGACCCAGGGGATAAGCGCCGATATAAAACTTCCCAGAGAGCATGAAGTAG
>CAIZHC010000174.1 GCA_903932705.1 uncultured Actinomycetes bacterium
ACATTTGAATACTGCCCAAGATCTGCCATCTGACTTGCCCACGGTTCCATGACCTTTCCGGCAATATTCGGCTTGGCAAAGTGATCAATCACAATCTTTAACTTTGGGAACTTTTGAGCCAATATCGCCACATTTGCTAGATGTGCTTCATTGACTGCCACATAGTCAAATGCGAGACCGCTCTCCTCAACTATCTCAAGGGTCTTAAGGACGCTTGGCCGCAATATCCATTTATCATCAGATTCATATTTCTTATCTGCATAGTTATGAGTCAGATTTCTGACGCCCTTGAAGTATTTATCCTTAGAAAATATCTTCAGCGCTCTGGCCGCTTCGGCGGTTCTATCTAGCGGAATGAAACCAACGACTCCTTGCACAAATTCATATTTGTGGGCTACTTCGAGCATGTAGAAAGTGTCTTCATAGGTATCCGCTGCTTGAACGAGAACGCTTCCGGTAACTCCGGATGGGCCAATCTCTGGCTGCAACCGCTCTGGGGTGAAATCGTCGTAAATCACTCCATAGGCAGGTTCAATCCAGTCATAGGCACGTTCGCTCATGACCCACAAGTGTTGATGTGAATCAATCAACTCATGATTACTCATATTTACTCTCCTTCTTAGAGTAGATGATGCTTATCCCACGCTTCTCGGACGCTGCTACCAGCTTTCAGATCTACAAGTACATGATTCTCGCCCTGTGCTCTCGCATTGGCGGCCGCAAAAACCTCGCTGATAGCAAAGTGTGGAACCACCACTACGCCATCGATATCTGCAATTACAAAATCCCCTGGGGCAACACTTACGCCTCCGCAAATGACATTAGAACGAACCCGGCTTACCTTCATGCGACCTTTGTAGTCGTATGGCAGAGATCCAACTCCAAAGGCTCCAAACGCGACTTCAAAAATCTCATTAACATCGCGAAGGGGTCCGTCGCTAATAACTCCGGTTGCGCCGCGAAGTTTGGCGGCAGTTGAAAATAACTCTCCCCAAAATGCTGAGAGCTGACTCTGTCCTGTCGCAACGATCGCAACTTCACCTGGCTGAAGTGAATCAAGATATTCAATTGCCGGAGCGTACGGATCTTGAGGGTCGTACTCTGAAGAAGGTTCAAATTCAATGGTGGCCGCATAGCCCATAACTTTCATCGATCTATCAAGAGGGCGAATGCTAGGAATCATCACATTGCTGCGGATACCGAGTAAGTCCAGCGAATCGGAAATCATCGCAGATCTCACCGAAGGATGTAATTGAATCTCATTCATTTCTTATCCACCAAATAAATGTGTGTGAAGGCCATGACTGTATCTCCCTCCTGATTTGATACAACAACGTTCTCATCAATGAAGCCGTAGTTCTCGGGATTCTTGGTGTGTTCACGTTTGGCGACGATCTCAGAGTGGGCTTGAATAGTGTCATCTATAAAGACGGGCGCAATAAAGCGGACTCGGTCATATCCATAACTCATCGCCGCTTCGTTGATTTCATCGGCAAGTGTTCCTACAGCAACTGAGAGAACGAGAGTTCCGTGGGCCATCCGCTTCTTGAAGGGTTGAGTAGCACACCACTCTTCATCCATATGATGCGGGTAGAAATCTCCAGTCTCTTTTGCGTGAATTAAAATATCGTCAGCGCCTATTGAGCGCACGGGACCAGTGCGTTTGGAACCGATAACAAACTCGTCCCACACCTGTCTCATTTGGATTCCTTAATGTAGGTAGTAAAAGTATTCTCGATTGCGTCGAGATCTGAAAGAGTAAATTTCTTAGCAGTCAGGGCTGAGTGGATAATTTGCGATGTTGCATACTGAACCTCTGGCCAACCGTATATACGTGGTCGAACCCAAGCTCGCTCTAGAGTTCGTAAGGTATTTGCGAAGAAATTATGGGTTGATTCATTAACTCGAGCGCTCTTCCAGGCGGCGAGGTTTCCAGGTTGACCACCTGCATCGACATAAGAGGTTGATTGGATATCAGGAGAGGAGAGAAGGAGAGCTATCTGAGCCGCCAGCTTTGGGTTCTGGGAGCGCTTTGAAACTGCTATTCCGGCTCCGCCTAACTGAGATCCTGAGGCCTGGCCATCAAACGATGGAACATCGTCATAGGTTAAAAGGTGATCTCTAAAACCTGGTTTGGAGTAGTTGCTGTAGCCATACATACAGATTCCGTAGGCATATTTATCCTCTTGAGCAAGGATTTCAGCAATCTGGATGGGGTTACTTGTAAGGCAGAAATCAGGAACTAGAGCTGACAGTTCAATCATCAGCTCTAGCACTTCAGCAGCTACCTTCTTATCTGTATAGCTCTCTTGGCCTGCTAATGGCGCCTCGCGTTG
>CAIZHC010000175.1 GCA_903932705.1 uncultured Actinomycetes bacterium
CTATCCCCCGCCGGGGCCGTTGGGGTGATTTGAATATTCAAAATTGCCGCGCCATCTGGGACTTCGGAGCTGGCGGCGAGCAAAGTCGCCGAATACTTGAAATAGGGCAGGTTAAAAGAGCCAATGGCCGCCGCATATTGGAGCGCGGTGGCCGTTCCACGGTCAGAAGACTCGGTTTTGGGGTTAAATCCCCCGGCAATCACCATGCTGGAGATTGTGTATGCGGCGGGGAGGTGCTGAATTGCCCCGTAATTCTGAAGGGCAATGATGAGAGCCGACTCATCAATCGAGGTCAAGGTGATGGAAGTTTTCAGGGGGCTGGTCGTACCGTTCAGGCTGGTCTTGTTGCTGAGAAGTCCCTCGAACTGAGGCAAGCTCGCCTCTTTCGGGACGAATGATTGAGCCGCCAAGAAGATAACCATCAGCGCCAAGAGGAGATCTGCGAACATCCAACCTGCCTGGTGAGAAGCATCTTCCAGTGCAGCTTTACGGGCGGTCATTCACCCTCGATATAACTTGGGGCACCTTTTCCGAGCGGGCTGGAATCCTTCGGGCGACCGATTGCCTTATTTCTCTCGGCCTCGCGCTTGGCGGCCTTCCACTCGTTCTGCTTTTGAGCCTTCTTCTGTTGCTTCTTTAATTTCTGTTGCAGCAACATTAACTCGGTGCGGGTTTGATCAAGTTCTACTTCGACCTTCTTCAGCTCTTTGCGTGCATGAGCTCGGCGAGGCAGTGATTGAACAATTACATCGACGCGCTTAGAGACTGCATCCAATGTTTCAGCAGCATGCTCAACGCTTTCACTCTCTTGCTTATCAAATACCGGTTCAACAGGAGGAGGAGTCTGACGCGAGATGACTAGTTCGCGTGACAACTCTTGAGTCTCTTCGCGTTCCTCTTCTTTACGTTCTCTTCGCGATGTCGGTTTGGTCTCTTCGAAATCCGATTCATCATCAACTACATAACGACCCGGATCTGAATTTTCAATCTGTCTCGGGAGTGACTTAAGACCAAGTTCGATTCTCTTCGACGCAACCATTAAATTATGAGTTGCTTCAACAACTCTTTCAAATGATTGTGCAAGCGCTGAATCAATTGTGAGTGGTGTCAGGCGACGCTTATCAAATAAGAATGACTCAACTTCAATGACAAGTGTCAAACGTTCGCGAAGTGCATCCTGTTCAAATCTCGCGGCTTTCTTGACGGCGGAGCGATTCATAAATGGTGTGATGAATGTCAGCACAATTACGGTACCGATAATGTAGAAGTCATCTTCGGCTACGTGGCTAAGCGTCCATGTTTTTGAAAGTACGCCATATCCGTTCTGCCAAAATTGCAGGAAGTTAACTACTGAAGCGGCGCTGCTCTGAGCTGTGTAAATCGAGAAGGCTGTCGTTGCCTTACCAACTGCCAACCAGGTGAGAGCAACCGGTACGAAAACGAGAACATTTCGAATCAAAACCATCGCCGAGTAGATGGGGCCCTCGACCGACTCCACATCGGGGTGAGGCATAAGCGTCATGACATCGTTAGAAGCCCAGACAGCTAGATTCTTGCCCTCTTCGATCGCATTGCTCAGACCTTCAAGGTAGGGATCTTCTTCCAAACCATAGTTTTCGCCATATTCGCGAAGTCGGGCTGCAAGCTCAGGGTTGGAAGATTCCTTGCGAAGTTTCGCCTCTTCCTTCTCTTTTCTTGCTCGCTCTTTATTTTTCTTGCCCGAGCGCGAACCATCTTCTGACTCAATTGAACTAAAAGTGTCGACGCGCAAGTCATCCCGCTTCTTGCGCCATAATTTCATAGCAGAAAAGTAACAGTATGTCGACAGAATTAACGATTTTTTGGACTTTTACCTCACTATGGAACTTTCGCCAGTTAACTACTATTGAGGGATGAAACTAGACTTTTTGTATTCTGTGGAACGGGAATTTGACGCTTCCATCGAAAAAATCTGGGAGGTTTGGACCAAGGCGGAAGATTTAGAAAATTGGTACCACCCGACAGATCTGAAGAGCGTTCCAGGTTTAACAACTTCAGAACCCGAGCTTGGTGGGAAGTGGTCGGTAGCCGTCGCGGTTCCTGAGCAGAATTTTGTCGCCTATTTCTATGGAATCTACCTCGAAGTGGATTTTCACGAAAAGCTTGAGCACACCATGCTCTACACGCAGTCACTTGAAGAGTTTGAAGCGAAAGACCTTAATAAGGATTTTCATAAGGTAATTGTTGAGTTTCGCGAGCACGGCGCGAAAACTTGGGTGAAGTTTTCTCACTTGGGTGAACTCCCAGAAGGTGAACCAGCCCGCGCGAAGGCTGGCATGGAGAGCTACTTTGATTCACTTGCACATTATTTGAGCGAGAAGTAACTGCTACCGAAGGTTCAATAAATGCTGACAGTTAAATTCACCGGTGAGATCATTTATTGGCGTGGGCCAGCACCGTTCTTCTTTCTCCCCACCCCCACAAAGCAGTCGAAAGAGATAAAGGCGGTATCGAATCGACTCACATATGGCTGGGGATGCATTCCTGTTACGGCAAGAATTGGCGAAACTGAGTGGACCACAGCCCTTATCCCCCGGGAAGGCGCTTACATGGTCCCCATCAAAAAGGTGATTCGTGAAAAACTAGGACTAGATGATGGCGTTAAGACTTCAATCATCTTGGAATTCGAAGAGAAGCCTTAATTCGCTGGAAGAATTTCCGCAAGAAGTGCTTCAACTCGACCTTTAATATCGTCTCGAACTTTACGTACAAACTCGAGATCTTGACCAGCAGGATCCTCTAAAACCCAATCCTCATACCGCTTTCCGGGGAATATTGGACAGGCATCGCCACATCCCATTGTGATGACAGCATCTGATTCGAAGACCGCTTCAGTTGTCAAGATCTTTGGTTGCTGGTCTGAGATATCAATTCCAATTTCCTTCATCGCCTCGATGGCGATTGGATTGATTGAATCCTTTGGCGCAGAACCCGCAGAGAGCACCTCTACTCGCTCGCCTGCGAGTTCGCGCATAAAGCCCGCGGCCATCTGAGAGCGACCTGCATTGTGGACACATACAAAGAGAACTGTTGGTTTGTTTAATTCAGTTGACATTACTTGGACTCCTTCGAAGTTGGATTTAAATAATTTCCAAGAAGCGTTCCTAGGAGTGCTCCAAGTAGTTGTGCCACGATGAAACCCGCGACAGATTTAAGTTCGATTCCGCTAAAAGTATTTGTGAATCCTCGAGCCAAAGTGACGGCAGGGTTTGCAAACGATGTAGAGGAAGTGAAGAAATATGCACTTCCAATCCAGCCCGCTAGAACAACTGGAGCGAGCGCCAATTTATTTTGACCTCGTAATATTTGAATCAAAAAGAGCAATCCAGCGGTTGCAATAACTTCACCGAGCCACAGGTTTGCACCGGTACGAACGTGATGCGAATGAAA
>CAIZHC010000176.1 GCA_903932705.1 uncultured Actinomycetes bacterium
ATGCGGACGTAGCGCAGTTGGTAGCGCGGAACCTTGCCAAGGTTCAGGTCGCCGGTTCGAACCCGGTCGTCCGCTCTAGTGGAAGACACCTAACTTTGCGGCGCGTACGCAGAAAATATGGTCGGATGGCCGAGAGGCGAGGCTCAGGACTGCAAATCCTGCCACACGGGTTCAAATCCCGTTCCGACCTCCATTTCTTAACTCTCTGCTTTGAGTGACTTCAGGGAGTTACCCGTTTCAATCTTCCACATGGTGACTGCTTCAAAGTTCCATTGTTGCCAGGTCATTTGCAAGGTATGACCCCAAGAAATAACAAGTGGGCCTTGTGGTGTGTATCCCGATACGACAACCCAGTGATACGAGGAATTGGGATTAGTCGTCCCTGCAAAATTCTGATTCTTAGCCAGATTTAATGAGGCGATAAGCACCCGCGTACTTGTGTCATCAATGGAGCGTTGTACGTTGACGGGATCGACGGGAATTGTTGTGGCTTCTTGCAAGAAGACTCCGGCCACACCAAAAGTCCTCCAGTAATTAAATACCTGATCAGTAGTGAGCCCAAGATTTGCGGTACCCCCGGCGGCGTTGAATTGCTTGCTCACAACAACCGGATCTGCATGTAATCCAAGTGCAATCTCTTCCCAGTTGGCGACAGCTGCAAAGGTGCAACTACCAAGACCGACTGGCGCCATATTTCCAAAAGTTGGATAACTCTGAATTCCGGGACCAAGATTACATTTCATGGGAGCTTTAATACATGAAACCGGAATTCCACTATTTTGAATTGCTATCTGATTTGAATTATATGAACCAGTTTCGTCACTTGCCATCAACGAGAAATTACTACTGGGTGAAATGCCCTTCATCGCGCATGAGAGCGCAACTGTTTCACACGTTATTGCCCCCAACGATGAAGTCACCGTATAAGAAATAACTCCTTGACCATTTGGTGCTGCCGCAGGACACCAGTAGAGGATGTAATTGGCAGTACTGACATAGGTGAAAGTGAGTTGTTGGGCAGATGAACTTGACCATCCTGGGTGAATTCCAGAAGTTTCACCTGATCCGGCGCAATTGAGATGAGCGATCCTTGGCGACCCTGCAGAAGATGAGTCAATCGATGCGAGCGAAAAAAGCGATGTTGCCAGCACGAAGAGGCATAGGTGATTGAAAAACGGCAAACGTCTCAAACTCACCTCCCGCGCGTCGTTACCAGAAATCTAGTGCCCAAAGCCCCTACGAAATAGGGCTATTTGCGCGCTTTATGAGGCCATAATTATGCGGTGAAGACCCTCGCCCTGGACATTGGTGCAACCAAAATTGCCATTGCAGAGCTCAATGAAAACCACGAGGTTCAGTGGCGCAAACAAGTTGCTTCTAATATCTCTAGTCCAATATGGCCACAGCTTCGAGAGGCTTTAACTGGCCTTGAGGTAGAACGGATTGGAGTTGCTTCGGCGGGACCAATCGATAGAAGCCGAGGCACTGTCTCCCCTGTAAACATTCCGCAGTGGCGGGATTTTCCTATGGTGGCCGAGCTCAATGCTTTATATCCGGCCGCTCCCGTTGGATTACTTGGAGATTGCACCGCAGTCGCATTAGCTGAAAATAAATTAGGCGCGGGGGTTGGAGTTTCCAACATGCTCGGAGTGGTTGTCTCTACGGGCATAGGCGGAGGACTCGTGATTAACGGTGAGGCTTTTCATGGTGAAACTGGAAATGCCGCTCTCTTTGGCCACCACTCCATCGGTTTTGAATCTGATGTCACCTGCGATTGTGGTCGGATTGGATGTCTCGAAACATTTGCTCGTGGTCCAAAGATGGTTGAGTATGCAAAATCTCTTGGGTGGGCAGATGGTGATGATTTCATCGCTCTTGCTCAG
>CAIZHC010000177.1 GCA_903932705.1 uncultured Actinomycetes bacterium
ATCTTCGAATCTGCGCCGGATGATCGGGTATTAATAGGTATAGGTGATGATGGAGCAGTAATCGCCCAAGAAAAAGGGAAAGTGGTTCTAGCCACAGATATCGCCATTGAAGGAACTCACTTTCATCGCGATTGGTCTTCACTCTTTGAAATAGGCGCCAAAATTACTGCGGCGAACCTTGCGGATATTTATGCGATGGGTGGTAAGCCTGAATATTTGTTAGTTGCTGCTGGAATTCCCAATGGGTTCAGCGTCTTAGAAATCCAAGAGTTGGCGCGCGGAATTGTAGATGAAGCATCCAAGGTGGGGGCTCGTGTTGTCGGCGGGGATATAACCTCTTCCACGCCGCTGGTTGTCTCTATCGCGGTTTACGGATCTGTAAAGGATCCAGTCACTCGAAGTGGAGCCCACGTTGGTGACCTAGTCGTCATCAGTGATCTACCTGGAGCTTCAGCAGCTGGATTAGAGCTTCTCAAAGAGGGTATCCGCGATGAACGAACACTTGCTCATCGCAGACCCATCGTTAATTACGCCGCCGCTCGTGATTTTGCACTTGCTGGAGTTTCCGCAATGTGCGATGTAAGCGATGGATTAACTTCCGAGCTACTCCATATTGCAAAGGCATCCGGAGTTGGAATTGAAATTCGCACTGATGAAGCTATTGATTTCAACGGGGGAGAGGATCACATCTTTGTCGCGACCATCTCTCCTCACCTCCCGTTCCCACGACAAGCAATAGAAATTGGTCGGGTGGTCTTAGGTAAGGGTGTTCGGATAAATGGAGAGATTGCCACGCATAAAGGATTTACGCACTTTCTAGAATAGATCTCGCAAATGCAGGTCGATCAGTCATCATCACATCTATAGATTTCTCTTTGCACAATAAAATCTCATCGCGGCTATTTGCCGTCCAGACAAATACTTTTCGATTTCCAGATCGCTCTGCGCGCATCTTTGGAATCGCAGCTACTCCAGGTCCAAATGAGCGACCTGGGTTCAAGATGTAGAACCAGCGATGTACCGCTAAGAAAACAGTGTTCCAATTGCTGCGTCGCACCCTAGCAATTGCAAACCAAGAGAATGACATGATTGAGACGGAGATACCTGCCTCATTGATTCGCGCCTGATAACTTTCGAGCACTTTGAGAAGTTCTCTCTCGATGGCTCCATGAGTCGGAACCGGGTGTTTGGTTTCTAGGGCGAGGTGCTTCTTATTCTCTAAAGCAATCTCTAAAAGTTCGATGAGGGTGAGGACGGGATAGGCAGCCCTGATTTCATCAAAGGTAGATTCGGCTATAACGAGATCGCAATCAGCCACTCGCTTCATTGAAGCGTCATGCCAGCAGACGATCACATGATCTTTAGTGAGACGAAGATCGGTTTCAAATCCATCAGCGCCTTGTTCGACCGCTGCTAGATAGGCCTCACGAGACATTTCGGGGTAGTCAAAAGAAGCCCCACGATGGGCGAAGATGAGAGGGTTTGAGAGGGCCACGCACTTACTCTAAAGAAGAGGAAGTTAGCGGACTACCTTTCCAGCCTTGAGGCAAGATGAACAAACATTTTGGCGCTTTGTAGCTCCGCCAACCAAGGTACGGACGCGTTGGATATTTGGGTTCCAGCGACGGCGGGTCTTACGCATTGAGTGTGAGACGTTGTTGCCAAAGCTCGGGCCCTTGCCACAGATGTCGCAGTTTGATGCCACGATGGCTCCTTTAAATTCAGGTACGGTGAAATTCCAGTACGGCTAAGTGGGGAAGATTACCGCCCCACGCGCCTAAAAGGCTAATCCAGCCTCCACTCCTTGGCACAATGACGCCATGTCCACCCTGGAAACACCGCTAAAGCGCGAGTTGGGGGATAGGACTGCCAACGCGCTCGCCAAGGCCTTCGGGATGGAGACGGTCGGTGACCTGCTCCGGCACTATCCCCGCCGCTACGTCTTGCGGGGAGAGCTCAGCGATATCGCCGAACTTAGCGAGGGTGAAGAGGCCACAGTGTTGGCCGAAATCTCTGCCGTGCACCTGCGCCGGGCGAGCGGGCGAACAATTCTTGAGGTTGTGGTCACCGACGGTTCTGCCAAGTTGTACCTCACCTTCTTTAACCAACCGTGGCGCGAGAAAGAGTTGCGCATCGGTCGCACTGGAATGTTTGCAGGCAAGGTAGGAGTCTTTAATGGCAAAAGGCAGCTCTCACACCCCGAGTATCAACTCATTCCAGATGGGGATGATGTCGATGAAGCGGTCTCAGGTTTTGCCGGAAAGTTCATCTCCGTTTATCCATCTGCCTCAAAATTTCCTTCATGGAAGATCTCGCAATGTGTTGAGATAGTTCTTGATGGTTTAGAGGAAGTTCCAGATCACCTTCCCGAAAGCGTTCTTAGGGAACTTGGTTATCCCAGTATTACGGATGCAATTAAAGAGATACACCAGCCCAGTACTTTAGAAAGTTCTGCGCTTGCACGTTCTCGCCTAACCTTCGATGAAGCACTTCTCCTTCAGCTTCTTCTCGCCCAACGCCGCGCGGAGTATCGCGGCATGCCTGCAATATCTCGTACCGTTAAATCAGATGGACTTGTCGCAAAATTCGAATCTCTACTCCCGTTCAGATTAACCAAAGGTCAGTTGGAAGTCTGCGCTGAGATCGAAAAAGATATGGCTGCAACCCATCCGATGCACAGACTCTTACAAGGTGAAGTTGGTTCTGGAAAAACTGTAGTCGCACTTCGCGCAGCCCTCACTGTTGTTGACTCAGGTGGACAAGCAGCACTGCTTGCACCGACTGAAGTGCTTGCACAGCAGCACTTCAAAACTATTTCAAAATTACTAGGTCCACTTGCAGAGGCAGGAACTCTTGGAGGAGATGGAGAAGGAACTCAAGTAGTGCTTCTTACCGGTTCCATGAGTGCGGCACAGAAACGCGAGGCGTATGTTCGCATTGGTTCAGGCGATGCCGGAATTGTTATCGGTACTCACGCCTTGCTCACCGAAGCACTTGAATTTCAGGACCTTGGTCTTGTAATTGTTGATGAACAACATCGCTTTGGAGTTGAACAACGCGATGCGCTTCGCACTAAAGCAAAAGTTCCACCGCATGTGCTTGTCATGACTGCGACTCCTATTCCTCGTACCGTGGCAATGACCATCTTCGGCGATTTAGAGATTTCAACACTTCGTGAACTTCCGTCAGGCCGAACCCCAATCACGACTCATGTGATTCCCGTCCTTGAAAAACCTCACTATTTAGAGCGTGCGTGGGCGAGAATTCGTGAAGAGGTTGAGAAAGGGCACCAGGCGTACATCGTTGCTCCACGCATCTCAGCGAGCGAAGCAGAGCCTGAAGGTATGACTGATATTGATCGCGCAATCGCCGTGCTGCTCGATGGAGATAAGGAAGAGAAAGTTCCGCTGACTTCAGTTGAAGAGTTGGCACCTGAGTTGGCACTCGGCGCTCTCAAAGGGTTGCGAGTTGCGCCACTTCATGGAAGGCAGAGTTCGGAACTTAAGGATGCAACTATGCAGGCATTTGCTGAGGGAAAAATTGATGTACTTGTCGCCACCACGGTTATCGAAGTTGGAGTGGATGTACCAAATGCATCGATGATGGTCATCATGGATGGTGATCGATTCGGTGTTTCACAGCTCCACCAGCTCCGTGGTCGTGTTGGTCGTGGAGGAGTGCCTGGACTTTGCTTACTTGTATCTGCCGCCGCGGAAGATTCACCTGCTATGGCGCGACTTACTGCAGTTGCAAGCACTTTAGATGGCTTTGAACTATCACGCATCGACCTA
>CAIZHC010000178.1 GCA_903932705.1 uncultured Actinomycetes bacterium
GATACAACTGCTGTTGCGCTCGCCGCTGCGCTCGACGCGGATGTCTGCGAAATTTATACCGATGTAGATGGCGTCTACTCTGCCGATCCACGATTGGTTCCAACTGCTCGCAAATTAACAACCGTGACTTACGAGGAGATGCTCGAACTCGCCGCAAGTGGAGCAAAAGTTCTTCACCTTCGTTGCGTTGAATATGCACGCCGCTACAACTTACCAATTCACGTCCGATCATCATTTTCAAATTTAGAAGGTACCTGGATCGTTAACGATCATCCCGAAGGAGCAGAAGATATGGAACAAGCAATTATTAGTGGAATTGCCCACGATAAGAGCGAAGCAAAGATCACCATCGTTGGAGTCCCTGACCGCACTGGTATCGCTGCTCGAATCTTCCAAGCAATTGCTGACTCTGACATCAATATCGACATGATTGTTCAGAACGTTTCTGCAGCTGCAACAGGACTTACGGATATCTCCTTCACCTTGCCAAAGAGCGATGGAGCTGAAGCAACAGCGCTTCTTAAAGATATTCAAGGTGAGATTGGATTCGCATCTCTCCTATACGACGATCAAGTTGGAAAGCTCTCACTCGTCGGCGCTGGAATGCGATCACACCCAGGAGTTACCGCAACATTCTTCGCATGTTTAGCAGATGCTGGACTTAACATTGAGATGATCTCTACTTCAGAGATTCGTATCTCTGTCATCGTGCGCGATACCGATCTTGAAAAAGGCGTTAAAGCCGCGCACACCGCTTTTGAATTAGATACCAATAACGAGGCAGTTGTATATGGAGGAACTGGACGATGAGTAAGAAGCCATCCCTTGCAGTAGTCGGCGCAACTGGAGCAGTTGGAACTGTGATGCTCGATATTTTGAGTAAGCGTCCAGATGTATACGGCGAGATTCGTCTTATTGCATCCGCACGCAGCGCAGGTAAGAAGCTCATGGTTCGCGGCGAAGAAGTTGAAGTTGTCGCTATCTCCCCAGAGGCATTCGATGGAATTGATATCGCGATGTTCGATACTCCAGATGAGATTGCGGGCGAGTGGGCACCCATCGCAGTTTCTCGTGGCGCAGTAGTTGTAGATAACTCCACCTTCTTCCGCATGGATGATCAAGTTCCGCTTGTGGTTGTTGAGATCAACCCAGAGGCAATCAAGGATCGCCCAAAGGGCATCATCTCCAATCCAAATTGCACAACCATGACCATGATTGTTGCGATGGGTGCGCTCCATAAGGAGTACGGCCTCAAGGAACTCTTCGTTTCTTCATACCAAGCTGTTTCAGGTATGGGCGTCACGGGCCCAGAGACTCTGCGCAATCAGATTTCTGCTGTAGCCGGAACTCATCTCGGTGAGCAACCTGGAGATCTGCGTACCGTCATCACGGATTTCGGCGCATTCCCAGCACCGCTCGCACTCAATGTAATTCCATGGGCTGGTTCACTTAAGGCTGATGGTTACTCCTCAGAGGAGACCAAAGTTCGTTTTGAATCTCGCAAGATTCTTGGACTTCCAAATCTTAAGGTCGCTGTGACATGTGTCCGTGTTCCAGTTATTACCACTCACTCACTTTCAGTTCACGCTGTCTTTGATTCAGAGGTTACGCGCGAGGGTGCGCAGAATCTCTTGAAGAATTCTGCTGGCATTGAACTTTTGGATGATCCAGAGAATGGCATCTGGCCAACTCCCGCAGATGTTGTTAATACTGATCCAACTTGGGTTGGTCGAGTACGTCGTTCATTTGATGACGATCACGCACTTGATCTCTTCATGTGCGGAGATAACCTACGTAAGGGAGCAGCACTTAACACTGCACAAATTGCAGAGTTAGTCGCAGCTGAATTCACAAACTAAGTGTTGGATGGGACTCAAGATTTAGCCAAAGCTAGATCTTGGGCTGCCCAACTCCTTAAAGATAAGAACCCCGCGAAGTACTACATCTCTGAAGAGAATTTCGTTGCTGCCTTTAAGAATGAGAGCACTTTTTCATTTGTCGTAACCGGTGAACCGTTCTACGGACATCTTTATGGCGAAGGCGCTTATCTAGATCCTCGCCTTAACGATGTGGCAGCGACTCCCCTTAACTCCTTGAGTAACCCTGCCTTCTCCCCGCGAGGCGGAGGTTTCCAATTTTGGGAAGCGACTACTTCTCACAATGAATCTCCCATCGAACTACTTACAGATGCAGTTGAGATCAATGCAATTATTGATGAGCATGCGCCTGACTCATCGGTTCGACCCGGAGATCCAGAAGTAATTTTTTGGGGTGGGTTGCGAAATGAAGCGGGACAATTAGCTGCTGCAGCCGTGATAGTTAAATGGCAATC
>CAIZHC010000179.1 GCA_903932705.1 uncultured Actinomycetes bacterium
CAGGAAGAACCTTGGTTGAATATGTAGTCTGGTGACCAACAGCCTCAATCAGAAGATTCTTCTTGAAATCTGCGATTGAAGTAATCGGCAAGAGACATGATGTTTGGTTGGTGGTGCAGACCAACTTAGAACCTAAGTAGACGTTGTAGAAGAGCACCTGTGAACTGCTCGCTCCCCATGTCACCTTGCTCAAGCGGGTATCTGTTAGCGTGAAAATTGGCTTGATAACAGGCGCAGGATCTTCCTCGACTCCTACGAACATTTCAACCAATTTGCCATTAACCGTTGCGAGAACTGGAACAGAGGTTCGGCCAGTCCAGCCGTTAACGGCCGTGACTGTAAGTCCTTGAGTACCGACCTCTATCTGTAAACGATTTGAAAGGGACTGAACTACTCCGTTTGTTAACTTGAGCGAGGTTCCTGCATCGTGAGAAATTACTACCTCTTTGCTATGTGAGGTGATATCAACAAACTTTGTGGCAAGTGCAACTAGTCCTGTTTGAACCGCATGTGCAGTGAAGTGTTGGACTATTTTGCGAGGAGCAGGAGATTTAGGAAGAACAATTGGCTCTGCCTTAACTGGTCCATTGCTTGGCGCATGGGTAGGTGTAACTGTTGGCATCGGGGTTGGCGTCGGGGTTGGCGTTGGGGTAGGCACTACCTTGGCACGCCAGATCGCAAAGAGGGTTCTATCTGCGCTTAATGGAACATCAGATACAAGAACAGCTCCATTTGAGGTGAGAGACCATCCTAGGAAGTCGTAATTCGCATCTGTTGGAGATGGAAGTGCATTGCGAGTGATTGTGGTTGCTCCGGTGATATCTGCTGGAGCAGTTCCGCCATGGCCTTGATTGTTAAATGTAATCTTGAAGGTAACTGGTGCAGCAACTGTGAAGATGTAGTTAGCTGAGGCACTAGTTGTTGCGTTGTAATTATTGTCGGCCGCCTTAGAAGCGGTGACATAACATGTGCTGTCAGCAACGCTCACGGTATTTACCTGTGAGGCACCCACCTTGACGCAATTGCTTCCAGTTACATCGTAAGAGATTGCTCCTTGGCCAGATCCTCCATTAGGAGTTTCAATGTTTAGGGCTGTTCCCGCTGTGCCGCTACGGCCAGCTAATGTAAGCGCGGCTTGATCGATTTTTCCAACAACTAAAGTGAGCGTTGGATATGTAACTGAATATCGGATAATTTCGCCAGAAGAATCATCACTTACTGCAATTGACGCTGGGCCTGAACATTGCACTGCATATGTGCCTGCTTGAATCGGATTGGTTGCAGCAGAGTAGGGTGCAATTACGCTGGTAATTGTCGCGCAAGAGACCTGAGAGAAGAGAGTCTCTTGAGCCTTTGTACTAGTTGCAGCCGAAGTAATTGAAGCTGAATTAGTAGCTGACATATCAATGGAAACGAGGTAGTCAGGAAGCGCTGATGCTGAAGGATCAAAGGCCAAAGTGGTTGGACCTTGTGGAGTAACAGTGATCTGACCAGAAACATTAGTTTCATGCATCATCAAACTCGCCCCTGCATTCTGAGTGAGGCTAGAAGGCAAGATGTAAATGCGTGAGGAATAGTTATTACTGAGCGCCGGGTATTGGTATGCACTGGCGACGTTCTGTCCGAGGAGTGCAACGAGAACGCTGCTAACTGCGAGGGCGAGAACACGCTTCTTTGCGAACCATGGGGAGTTTAAATTCATGCTCTATTTATAATCGGAGCGAGCACCCCTACTTGGTCATCTAGTGGACATTAGATTTCAAAAATGGTCATTAAAAATGAACACTTTTTGGAGCTGTCCAGCCCCCTTTTTAGGCTTAAACGATCTTTTGGCGAAGCGCTTCCTGTGCAGCGGCGCGACGACCAGTCACATTGAGTGTTTGATAAATCTTGATTGTCTCTTGACGAACGGTTGAGACGCTGTAACCGAGGTCCCCCGCTATTTCGAAATTGGTCTTTCCTTCAATCATTCCCTCGAGAATCTGAAGTTGGCGACCAGTCATATGCGCATGCTTAGCAGAGTTAGTTGCGGTACCACTAAATGATTCACGAATACTTTCATATTCTGACTTTGGTGCAGATTGCATCGATTCAATTGTTGCTGCTTGATTCTTAGAAGTTAGGTTTACAAATAGACCGATTGCCATTCCAAGATGCGAAGCAAGAATTCCAATCTCATCTGTCTTGCGTTGCGGAAGATCGAAACCAATTGAAAGAGCACCGGAAACAATTCCACGAGTTCTGAAAGGAACTACTACAGCGGTGGAATTACGGTTCCAATAGAACTTATCTTGAGTGCCCAAAAGCTTTGAAAAATCATTCGTTGATTGGCGCCATTGTGAAGGTGTGAGTGTTTTTGATGCATGACCAACAGCCGACAAATAACCATAATCTGAAAGAACCGTTAGGGAATCATCATTGCTGAATTGAACAATGCGAGCCTTTGAAGGTTCATATTGGTGGAGATAAGCGAGGACCAGACCACGACAAATATCATCTAAACGCGGTTCACTGTTTAACCAGTCAAGCAAACTTAGAAGAGTGAGAGACAAGGAGTTATCGGCGACTAGCTCAGCCGATCCATGATCTCTAGGACTCATTTGTCCACTTCCTCACTTTTTACTCACAAATTGTGATATGTGAAAGAGTAAGGCATTCTGTATAGAAAGTACAATAAAAAGCGAGGGGTAACCCTAATTACAAGAATGTAATTCAGCGTGAAACTCTAAACTGAAAGTTTAATTCTGAGAATTCTTCCGCCAGATCACGGTCTTCTCAAGGAAATGACCATTTGGTCAATCGATGGTCAAAATCTATGACCATCTTTAGCGAAATTGAATACTAGATGAACACCTGCGTTATACGCACTTAGTTATAAATCAACCATGAGAAACCGTACAAACTTCCCATTAGGAGTCGCCATGCGATCTTTTAATAAGTCAGCACGCATTCAGGCAATCGCCCTGATAGTAGTTGCTGCTACTACTTTCGGAGGTCAGGGTACATCGTTCGCGATTGCACCTGTCACCGCCACTTCAAGCCCATCTGCGCAACCAATAGCTGCACATTTGTCTGCAATTCCAACAGGAATTAAGCCGGCGGCAGCGAACCTCATGATGAGCTCTCTAGATCCTTACACTCCGACAACTGATACACCGGACTACTTCGGTACTCCAGATCCAACTTCACTCTACCCAGTTGGTAACTTTGCAAACAGCCCGCTACCAACTAGCGCAATGATTTCTGGCGCGGGTACTGGCGCAATGTTCATTGCAGAGTACGCGACATCAGGTGCGAACCAAGGTCAGATAACTGGTTTTCACATGTTGGCACCAGGTAGTGGTTATGACTACAACACCATCATCTCTGTCATTGGTGGCGGAGGAACTGGCGGACAAGGTGGAAACATCACCCTCGATTCCAGTGGTGGTATTACAGATATTCAAGTTACGAATCCTGGAAGCGGTTACGGCTCCGCAAAGGGCATTCGCAAGTTCGTCCAAACACTTCCTGATCTTGCTGTCGCAACTGCAACACATGTTCCAGCAGTAAAGACTTTTGGAAATCCAAATTACATTCCCGCTTCTGACACTTATGAAATCGCAGCAGTGCGCACTAAGTGGCAGTTCAGCCCTGATCTCGGCATGACAACGGTTAATCTCTATGCCCAGGTTGATGCAAACTATGCAGGAACAAATTGCCCGACAGGCGAGTTAAATTGGAAATATCCTGATGGCACCTTCATCACAAATGGTGCGGGCCAAGAAGTTTGCTTTATTCAGACGAACTTTGATGTTGCAACAAAGACACAAGCGCCGTTTAGTTACCTCGGACCTTCCATCGTCGCCAACCAAGGTGTACCAGTTCGAGTAACTTTTGATAACTACCTTCCTTCAGGTGATCAAGCTTGTACTGTTGCTGGTGGAACAATCGCCACAAATGTCACTACAAATATCAACAAGTGCGGTGGAGATTTATTCTTGCCTGTTGATAACACTGTGATGGGCGCAGGATCTGGTCCAAACGGAGGTTTCTACTCAACAAACCGCGTAACAATTCACATGCATGGTGGAGTTACACCATGGATTAGCGATGGAACGATGGATCAATGGGTTAGCCCAGCTTCATCACAAGAGCAGTATCCAGCAGGTGTAAGCACTCGCTATGTACCTGATATGTGGTACACCAAGAGCGGTGCTGTTATCGATAGTTGCTACGGATACATCTATTGCTACACATCATCGACAAACGCTGGTACCTACAAAGGAACTGATACAAAGACAGTCCCTACTGGTTTCGTTGCCGATACTCCAGCAGCAGCTAGCTACCCATCAACCAACCCCGGCAATGGCCGCATGACCTTCTACTACACAAATCAGCAGACCGCTCGTCTGATGTTCTATCACGATCACTCAGATGGCATCACGCGCCTCAATGTTTATTCAGGTCTTGTTGCAGGCTTCCTGCTCCATGACACCCAAGAGGGAAAGCTCATGGTTGCCGCAGGCATCCGTGACGTTGCAACTCCAAACACCGTAAATACAGCACAAGAGAAGGTCATCGTCATCCAAGACAAGACTTTCGTTCCTTCTGCATCGCAACTTGCTCTGCAAGATCCAACATGGAATACAGCAGCTTGGGGTGGACTTGGAAGCTTGTGGTTCCCGCACGTATACGAGCCAAACCAAGATCCTGCAATGACTCCTGTTAACAGTACGTCTCCTGGCGCAACTCTTACTGGACGTTGGGACTACGGCCCATGGTTCTGGCCAGCTGTTACCACTGAGATGCAGGGACCAGTTGCTAACCCTCTTTACAAGGGACCTTGCCCAGCTGGACAAGTCAACAACTACTG
>CAIZHC010000180.1 GCA_903932705.1 uncultured Actinomycetes bacterium
CTCGCTGCCTATCCCCTGGCTCCCACCCCCTACGGGTGAGTAGGAGTAGTCCACTCAACTTCGGGCGTCTGCGCAAGCCTTTTGATGTGAATAAACTGACCCAATGAGCGAAGCGAGCGGATTCAACCAATTCATTGATACCCCGAATAACCTGATTGACCAGCTAGTTGATCTGGATCCTTCAGAGACCGCTGAATGGAAAGCATCGCTGGATTCACTCCTCCAAGCCGCTGGCCCAACTCGCGCCCGCTACATCATGCTCTCACTCTTGCAACATGCTCAGGAGAAGAAGCTTGGAGTCGGCGCACTTCGCACAACTGATTACATCAACACAATTCCAAGCAATCGCGAACCAGAGTTCCCTGGCGACGAAGCGCTTGAACGTCGCATCCGCGCAATTGTTCGTTGGAATGCAGCGATTATGGTGCACCGCGCGCAGCGCCCTGGAATTGGCGTTGGCGGACACATCTCAACATTCGCTTCATCTGCATCTTTATACGAAGTTGGTTTCAACCACTTCTTCCGTGGTCAAGAGCACGCCGGCGGCGGAGATCAGATTTTCTTCCAAGGCCATGCCAGCCCCGGTATGTATGCCCGCGCATTTGTTGAGGGTCGCTTAACAGAACATCAGATGGATGGCTTCCGTCAGGAACTTTCACATTCTGGTGGCGGACTTTCTTCATACCCTCACCCACGATTGATGCCGGATTTCTGGCAGTTCCCAACAGTTTCAATGGGACTTGGACCTATCAACGCGATTTATCAAGCTCGCTATAACCGCTACCTACATGGTCGCGGCATCAAAGACACCTCAGACCAAAATGTCTGGGCCTTCTTGGGTGACGGTGAGTGCGATGAGCCAGAGACCTTAGGTGCAATCAGCCTTGCTGCGCGCGAGGGACTCGATAACCTCAACTTTGTTATCAACTGCAACCTACAACGCCTCGATGGCCCGGTACGCGGAAATGGAAAGATCATTCAAGAACTTGAATCCATCTTCCGTGGTGCAGGATGGAATGTCATCAAAGTTGTATGGGGTCGCGAATGGGATGAACTTCTTGCAAACGATCGCGACGGAGCACTCGTTGATCTGATGAACCGCACCACCGATGGCGATTACCAGACATTTAAGGCTGAGAGCGGCGCATACGTCCGCGAGAACTTCTTCGGTCGCGATCCTCGCACTGCAGCGCTTGTCGCCAATTGGAGCGATGAGAAGATCTGGGGACTCAAGCGCGGTGGACACGATTACCGCAAGCTATTTGCTGCCTATAAGGCTGCAACAGAGAAGAACGGTAAGCCAACTGTAATTTTGGCAAAGACCATCAAGGGTTGGACTCTTGGCTCGCACTTCGAGGCTCGTAACTCCACGCACCAGATGAAGAAGATGACTCACGAGGATCTCATTCAATTCCGCGATACCTTGCAGATTCCACTTCCTGATTCAGCAATTGATGCAAAGGTGCCTGCGTACTACCACCCAGGAGTTGAATCTCCTGAGTACAAGTACATGATGGAACGTCGCCAAGAACTCGGCGGATCAGTTCCTTCTCGTCGCAAGATTTCAAAGCCACTTCCACAACCTGCGGATTCAACATATGAATCAGTGAAGCGTGGATCTGGCCAGCAAGAAGTCGCAACCACTATGGCCTTTGTTCGCTTGCTCAAGGATCTTGTAAAGGATCCAGAGATTGGTAAGCGCTTTGTGCCAATCATCCCCGATGAGGCTCGCACCTTCGGTCTGGATAGCTTGTTCCCAACTCTCAAGATCTACTCCCCTCTCGGTCAGACCTATGCATCTGTCGACCGCGAATTGATGTTGTCCTACAAGGAATCAACTTCTGGTGTGATCTTGCATGAGGGAATCAATGAAGCTGGATCGACTGCTTCATTTACCGCAGTTGGATCTTCATATTCAACACACGATGAACCAATGATTCCTATTTACATCTTCTACTCCATGTTCGGATTCCAACGCACTGGCGATGCCTTC
>CAIZHC010000181.1 GCA_903932705.1 uncultured Actinomycetes bacterium
AGATAATTTCTGGAAGTACTCCGGCTGGCGAGGTATTCGCGCTCCGGGTACCGGTATTCCCGGAATGGTAGGGCTCGGCACCTGGCGCAAACTAGGCGCAAAGACATTCTGCGCCGTCTACAAGAAAGAGCCGGGTTTCAAAGTCACTCTCAAGAACAACACATTTGAATCCTGGATATTTAGCGCACCAGAAATTCCATCAGATCTTGAAAAGTTTTTAAAGCGCTCTTAACGAGGATTTTGGACGTAGTCGACTAGAGCGCTGCGCTCTGAATCAATCTCACTCACATGTGATTTAACAACGTCGCCGATGGAAACAATCGAGATCAAATCACCTGCGTCATTCACAACAGGTACATGGCGAATGCGACGATCGGTCATCAGCGTCATGAGTTCGGCAACAGTGGAATGAGGCGTGCAGGTGGTGACATTTACAGTCATGATGTCACGCACGTGCAATCTTCCAAGTTCATGAAAGTGAATTGGCAGCGCAGCAACGATGTCACGCTCTGAAACAATTCCAGCTATTCGAATTCCATCGGGGGAGACGACGAGCGCTCCGACTTTTAGCGAGGCAAGCATTTCTACGAGTGTTGCGATAGAAGTTTCGGCAGTCACGGTATAGACCGCTTTGCCGCTTATTAAAGTAGAGACTTTCATGAGAACCCCTTTGTTCACCTGGGTTTCAATAATTCTCCGAAGCTAGGCGGATAGCAATAGGTAGAAGCTACTAAAGTGAGAAAGAAGGGTATTCGTCCGTAACGAGCGCAACTGTGTAACCGTAGACGCGGTTCCAGTAGTCAATAGTTCCCAGAACTGTTTTAGCTGCAACTTCTGGATAATTTCCAGTAATTGAAGTCGCGAGCCAAGCGTAAACGGTGAGGAGCGCGGAGATAAGCGCATAGAGAATTCCAACAATATAGAGAGGAATTGCAAGGAACCACTTCACGAGCGGGAGCCAACGATTGAGCTTCTTGCCGCCTTCAATATCGGGGAAGATCACTGCGATATTTGCATTACGTTCAATCGAGGGATATTCGTCGGTAAGAAGGAAGAGATATGCGCTCACACGGGTACTCAGCTCCATGACAGCGTGATTGAAGGTAAGAACGTAACTTGGATAGACCTCGCGAAAAATCAGTGCCAAGGCAGCCGGAAGCACGATGATTGGAGTGCTCCAACCGGCGTGCACAAATTGGTAGAACGAGGTTAGGAAGATTCCGACCGGAACAACGAGTACTCCACGCCAAAAAACCGTGGTGCGATTGCGATTGGTAAGTTGGACATCGACAAGTGTTTCTACCTGATTGCTCATGTGTAGAGGTTAGCCTTGGGATTGGGTGACTTCAAGGATAAAATCGCCTTATGGCGCTAGCACTCGAAAGTTCACGTGTGCTGCTGCGCAATTGGAAAGAGAGCGATTTAGAACCGTGGATTGCGCTCAATCTCGATCCCCAAAATCTCAAATATTTTCCTAGGGTTTACTCCGCTGAAGAATCTCACGCCAGTTTTCTCCGAATTCGAGATTTACTCAATGATAATCCCTTGGGCCTTTGGGCGGCGGAGGAGCGTGCTTCTGGTGAATTCATGGGATTTGTGGGGCTAATGCACCACAACATTCCTGGAATCTCTTTCATGCCTTGCCATGAAATTGGGTGGAGATTAGACAAGAAGTATTGGGGCAAGGGGTATGCAACAGAGGCGGCGAAGGTGGTGCTTGCCTATGGACGAAATGAGTTGGAACTCAACGAGATCTTCTCCTTCACGGCTAAGGGAAATCTTCCCTCAATCAATGTGATGAAGAAAATCGGATTGCGCGAACGCCCAGAACTTGCCTTTGAACATCCAAGAATTCCTGATGAGAGTCCGGTTAATTCACATGTCGTGTGCTCCACATGAAGCTCCGATTATTTCTTGCGCTCTTAATATTGATTCTCCCATTGAGTATCGAGAAAAGTTCTG
>CAIZHC010000182.1 GCA_903932705.1 uncultured Actinomycetes bacterium
AGTTATCCCCGCACGAGATCAACTACGTTCTCAATATTTCTCAGAGTCGTTTAGCCACAATCCTAGGAAGATCCATCGAGCCAAACGCAGTCTATGTATCAAATTCGCACTTCACGTTGTCGAGCACAGATATTGCAACAATTAAAAGTGATTCTGATTATTTTGCTCAAACTGCTTCATTTGTGGATCCTGCCACTATCGATACATATCGCTTATCTCTTATTAAAATTCTCAATCCGCACTTAAGTACTGATCGTCGCGCCTATTTGATTAGGGATTACACCCGCGCCGCATTCAATCAAATACATTTGGTTCATCTGAGTCCAGGAAAATTTACAGTTACGTCTACACATCAAAACTTACCGATAACACTTACCAACGGCTTTCCAAATAGCGTAAAAGTTAATTTATATGCAATTCCTACCAACCCCAAGGTTGAAGTCGGCAACCTGCCACAAGTGGTTATTCCCGCTAGATCCAAGGTTCAGGTGATGGTTCCAATAACAGTGCTCACATCCGGCACCTCTGGATTAAATGTTGAAATGACTTCTACAGGTGGGGAGCTTTTGGGCGATTCCGTTTATTATCCCCTGCAGCTTTCTGTCATAAGTCCGATTGCCACCTGGTTCACAACAGGAGCGGCTATCGTGCTCTTTGTTGCAGCTTCTTTCCAGAGCATTAGACGCATCAGAAGAAGGCAGAAATGAGCGAAAACTCAATAGTTCGCTCCTCAGCAATCATGGCTGCGGGAACTTTTGTCTCGCGCATAACAGGGTTGATTCGCGGATTGCTCTTAGTCGCGGTACTCGGAACTAAATTACTTGGTGATACGTTCAATGTTGCCAACACGATGCCAAATATTTTATACAACCTCATTATTGGCGGAGCATTAACGGCTGTCTTTGTTCCACAGATGGTGAGAGCAATCCGCGGGGAAGATGGCGGATCGGCCTTTATCTCTCGTTTAGTTACTGCAACAAGTGTTGTACTTGGACTCTTGGTTTTGGTCTCAATAGTTGCAGCGCCACTGTTGGTGCGAATTTTTGCAAGCAGTTATGTGGGTCGTCCGGAATTTAATCTCACGGTTCTCTTTATGCGCTATTGCTTGCCACAGATTTTCTTCATGGGACTCTTTGCCCTTCTTGGACAAGTTGCGAATGCAAAGGGAAAGTTTGGCCCCATGATGTGGGCTCCAGTCTTCAACAATATTGTTGGTATTGCGGTCTTTGGTTACTTCATGCATATTTCAAAAGGTTGGAAGGTTTCCACAATTTCTAGTGGGCAGGCGACCTGGTTGAGTTTGGGAACTACTGCGGGTTTTGTAATTCAACTCTTGGTTCTCATTCCCGTCATTCGCCAAACCAAAATCAAGATCCGCCCCCGTTTTGATTGGCGTGATCCAGAGATTAAGAAATCTCTCCACCTTGCGATTTGGACTTTGGCATTTGCCGCTTTCTCACAACTGAGCTACTTGGTGACTGTCAATCTCTCAACGGGCGCTGCTGTCCGTGCTCTTAAAGATGGAGTTACAACAGGAGTTGGATTCACGCCTTACGGAAATGCATTTTTGATTTTGATGTTGCCTCACTCTGTCATAACAATCTCAATAGTTACTGCGATCTTGCCGCTTCTTTCGGGACATGCAATTGATGGAAAGATTCAAGAGATCCACGATGAACTTGTTCGTGCCATCCGTTTGGTCGGAATTATTACCGTTCCAAGTGCAATCGCTTTCTTACTCTATGGTCCTTTAATTACCAGAACGCTCTTCTTTGGAATATCTAATGCTGACGCCCGCTATCTGGGATTGGTTCTCTGTGCCTTTGCGGTTGGACTCCTGCCTTTGAGCGTGAACTTGATTGCACTTCGCGGTCTCAACGCCTTTGAAAATGTGAAGCTACAAGTTCTGAGCAACGCCATTATGAATGTCGCAGCTAGCCTCATGGCCCTCTTCGCCGCTCTCGTGCTCCCAGCCAAGTGGGTCACGGTGGGATTGGCAGGCGCCCTTGCGCTTAGTTATTACATTGGAGCTTGGACATCAATCAGACTCCTGAAGCGGTATGAAATTTCAATCCGCACCCAAGAGATAACTGGGTTGTATAGCCGCCTCGCCCTTATTTACGGCGCCGTGGCAATTCCACTCTATTTCATCATGGGTCATCTCCCTGGTGGGAATACCTTCAAACTCATAGTTGTTCTAGTGTTCAGCGGGTTGGGTTACCTCGGCCTGGCTCGAACCTTTAAAATCGCGGAGGTAGGAACAGCTTTCTCGCTCTTCCTGAAGCCTCGTCGATAAAACGTCGCAAGAGAGAGTTCAAGGGAAAGTTGGTGTCTTCGTGAGTGAAACAATCCACGAACTAGTGATTGTTGGTTCAGGCCCCGCCGGATACACGGCTGGAATTTATGCCGCTAGAGCCCAACTTGCCCCAGTCCTTTACGAAGGTTCTGTTACGGCCGGTGGCGCGCTGATGAACACCACTGAAGTAGAGAATTTTCCAGGCTTCCCAGCAGGCATCATTGGCCCTGATTTGATGGATAACCTCAAAGCGCAGGCAGAAAAATTTGGAACAACTCTTGTGAGAGATGACATCGTCGAGATGCAACTTGATGGAGATGTGAAAGTGCTCAAGGATGGAAGTGGCAATGTCCTGCGAG
>CAIZHC010000183.1 GCA_903932705.1 uncultured Actinomycetes bacterium
GGTGCTCATTGGTGACATGCTACCTCGCGCCTACCAAGAAAATCGGTGAAAGCGAGTTAGTAAATCGAAATTAGCCTTGAGAAGAGGCTCCTGGGCCAAATTGCAGGTGCACGACCTCGCCACGAACTCCTGGCGCGCCTGCATCTTTTCCATTCACATTGAGATTAACCGCTCCAGCATTTCCGATGGTGAGGTTAATCAGTTGACTATCATCGAAAGTTTGGGTTGATCCATTTGCCAACATGCCGCTAAAAATCTGGGTTCCCGAGCTGTCAGTCACCGCGAGCCATGTTGAGCCGGCGTTTGCAGTTACTACAACTGCAACAGGACTTGTCTTAGTTGCAACAGCGGTGGAGTCAGGAATCGAAGTTGTGGTTGTTGGCGTGGTCGCTACCTGTGCGAGTGCTGCAGTGGTGGGGCGATTGATCGTCGGCTTCTTCGCAGAATGAACAAAAGATGCCGCAGTGGGAATTGCAATTACCAACGCAACGATAAGAGCCGCAACTTTACCAAGAACACCAAATGAGATTCGAGTCTCGCGTCGAACAGAGGGGGTGACGCTATTTTCACTCAAGAGATCAATCATTGGGCGATTGAAATCTTGATTCATCGAATTAAATTCTTCTACGAGCAATTCGCCATTCGCATGCAAAACTTTTGCAATATTTCTGATGTGACCTCGTGCATAAGCGAGTCCACCGGAAGATTGAAAATTATCTTCTTCTAAATCGCGCAGAACGCTTTTGCGGACACAGGTGTGCTCAGATAGTTCTTCTAGGGACATGCCAGCTGATTCTCTGGCCTGGCGGAGAAGTATTCCTACTGACATCTATGCCTCAATCTTGGGGGAAAGTGAGGAGATAAGGGTAAAGCCACGTATGGAGAGATGCCAAATTACTCTTGCAAATTAGGTGCCTATCTCACGCTTAGAGAGGCTAAGTTCACTTACACGTAACCTTGAATCTCCTCAAGGAGGTCTGGCATCTGTTCAGCGGTGATTAATACCTCTCGAGCCTTAGAACCCTCTGAGGGACCAACGATTCCACGGCTCTCCATCAAATCCATCAAGCGACCAGCCTTTGCAAAACCGACGCGCAATTTTCTTTGCAACATGGAAGTTGAACCAAATTGAGTGCCAACAACTAATTGGATTGCTTGCAGCAAGAGATCCATATCATCGCCAATATCATTTTCAATTTGCTTGCTCACCGCTGGTGCATTGATATCAATTTTAAATACTGGTTGCGCTTGTGACTTAACATGATTTACAACTGCTTCAGATTCGCGTTCTGAAACATAGGCACCTTGAATACGCATCGCTTTACTGGCGCCCATTGGCAAGAACAATCCATCGCCTTGTCCAACCAACTTCTCAGCACCTGGTGTATCCAAGATGACGCGTGAGTCAGCGAGGCTTGAAGTCGCAAAGGAGAGGCGAGATGGAACGTTCGCTTTGATCAAACCAGTTACAACATCAACACTCGGACGCTGCGTCGCAATAACAAGGTGAATACCTGCAGCGCGAGCAAGTTGGGTAATACGGACAATGCTCTCTTCAACTTCGCGAGCCGCCACCATCATCAAATCGGCA
>CAIZHC010000184.1 GCA_903932705.1 uncultured Actinomycetes bacterium
GGTGCGGTGATACCCGAGACGAATCAGGGGTGAGGACTACTGGCATCTCGCAAGAACTGCGCGACAGGGGAAGCGCAGTAGTGGAGTTTGTCATTCTCGCCGTTCCCTTACTCATTCCAATCATTCTTTACCTCGGAGCAGTTCATGAGAACTCCACGATGACGAGCGATCTTCACAACCTGGCAAGACAGAGCGCAAGAGCATTTATTACAAGCGGCGATGAGAGTTTTGAAGGTGCAAGGTTACAAACTGTGCTCAATATCTTTGAGAGCAAGGTGCTCGCTAGGCACGGCATAAAAGAGGTGCCCACGTTGCGCGTGGAGTGTTCAACTTCTCCTTGTCTTACGCCAGATAGTCGAGTGAAGGTAACGGCCACAATCTCTCGAGTTGATCGAACACTCGGTGGATTCCTTAGGTTCATTCCTACCCCGAATTCCATTATCTCTGCGAGTGACATTCAGATAGTGGATGCATGGAGGTAGGTGCAGGCGGGGAGAGGGATCGCGGAAGTCTCATTATTCTGATGATTACACTGGCGCTGGTTCTGTTGGTGAGTTCGCTCGGATTGATAAATATCTCAAATAACTTTCTAGCAAAACGAGAACTTGTGGAGATTGGAGAAGTTGCAGTCACGCGTGCTGCTCATCAAATTTCTCTCGCTCGGTATTACTCCGGAAATATCTTGATGGATAACTCTGCGGCAGATGGAGCGCAATTTCGCATTCCACTTGACTGCGTAAAGGCGCTTGCCTCGTTCACTGAAGAGATATCAACCTCAACTTTGCGAGCCCATCCGATTTCAATGACGAATTGGAGTTGCGCTAACGATGAGGTCGTAGCCACAATTGAGGTGGAAATCCCAGTTTTACTAGAACTTCCCTTTGGAATTGGCTCCTCAACGACCTTAGTTTCAGCAACAATTGCTGCCACCTCAATAATCGGCGGCTTACGCGGATAAATTCAACTCCACCAAACCATTACTCTTAGCCCATGGCAGCCCGTGAGTACTTACTAGAGGTTAAGGCCTTAGATGCCACCCTCGTAAGTATTTAGAAGGTGCTTGATCTTCCAAAACTCCACGCCGACTCCATCTCATTGGAGGCTGAGGCGAGCGCACCAGATCTTTGGGATGATCCCGAAAAGGCTCAAGTAGTTACAAGCAAGCTCTCTCGGGTGCAATCAACCATAAATCGACTCACTACTATTCGTCGCAGATTAGAAGATGTTCCAGTTCTTTTGGAACTCGCTGAGGAAGATAGCGATCAGAAGGCTTTAGCAGAGGCTGGCGCAGAACTCGATAGCGTTACACGTGCGATTGGCGACCTCGAAGTACAAACTCTCCTCAGCGGTCAATATGATGAGCGAGATGCACTTATGACAATTCGCTCAGAGGCTGGTGGAGTTGAGGCGGCCGATTGGGCCGAGATGCTTAGCCGAATGTATCTGCGCTATTGCGAGCGTAATGATTACAAGGTCGATGTCCTTGAAACTTCCTACGCGGAAGAGGCCGGAATTAAATCCACAACATTCCGCGTAAGTGCTCCATATGCCTATGGAAAACTTTCTGTAGAGCAAGGAACTCACAGACTTGTTCGTATCTCGCCATTCGATTCACAGAGCCGCAGACATACCTCTTTCGCTGGCGTGGAAGTCGTTCCCGTCGTAGAGCAATCTGACCACATTGATATTGATGAGAAAGAGATTCGAGTAGATGTGTACCGCTCCTCGGGCCCAGGCGGTCAAGGAGTGAACACGACTGACTCTGCGGTTCGGATTACTCATATCCCCAGTGGAATCGTTGTCTCATGTCAGAACGAGCGTTCTCAAATTCAAAATAAAGCGACAGCGATGGCCGTGCTGCAGTCGAAATTACTGGAGCGACGTCGCCAAGAAGAGCGTGCACGTATGGATGCGCTGAAGGGAGATAACTCCGGTTCATGGGGAAATCAGATGCGCTCATATGTACTTGCGCCTTATCAAATGGTTAAAGATCTCCGGACTGACTATGAAGTGGGCAATCCTGCTGGTGTACTAGATGGAGACCTTGAAGGATTTATTGAGGCGGGTATCCGCTGGAGAATGAGCGGAAGCAAGGGTTAATCTCAACTTCTGCCGGCTCAGACGAGAGCTCAACTTCGCAACTTTGCTAAGTTCTGGCGAGAACTCGAGTTCGATTGCCGATGACTTGTTGTTAGGCACCTGAGGTCCTGACCTGCGATTTCAGCCTGCATATGCAGTTTTTCACAGCATGAAAAGCCTCAATCTCCCTTACTTCCAGGGTCAGCCAAACTAAACTGTCACAGTAATCTTGACCTCACCGCCCACATCCCAGGAGTCTGAAGTGATCAAATTTGAGAATGTCACCAAGATTTATCCTAAACAGGACCGAGCGGCGCTCGATCGGGTTGACCTGGAGATTGAGAAGGGCGAGTTCGTCTTTCTTGTCGGCCTCTCCGGCTCTGGAAAATCCACCTTTCTTCGCTTAGTTCTCCGTGAGGAGCAACCAACCACCGGAAGCATCATCGTTGCAGGCAAAGAGCTCGGCACTCTGGCCGACCATAAGGTCCCTGAGCTTCGCCGCCAGGTAGGAACCGTCTTCCAGGATTTCCGCCTCCTGCCAAATAAGACTGTCGTTGAGAATGTCGCATTTACGCTCCACGTGCTTGGTTACTCCCAGAAGGAGATAAACCGCGAGGTACCTGAGGTTCTTGAAATGGTTGGATTAGAAGAAAAGGGCGATCGCAAGCCAAGTGAACTCTCTGGTGGTGAGCAACAACGAGTTGCTATTGCACGCGCATATGTAAGCCGTCCCATGATTTTGATTGCGGATGAACCAACGGGAAACTTGGATCCCGCAACAAGTGTTGGAATCATGAAGTTGCTCGATCGGATTAACCGCGATGGAACTACGGTGGTGATGGCTACTCACGATGCCGGAATCGTTGATCAGATGCGCAAGCGCGTTATTGAATTGGAGAGCGGTCACGTCATTCGCGATCAGGTGCGTGGGGTATATGGCTACACCGGGTAGCGCCTTAAAAATTCTTTGCGCTCGCAATTTCACTTATGAGTATGCATTCTCAGTGAACGCCAACTTAAAAGGTGCCTTGAAAGAGTTGAACATGTATGTTTTATCAGGAGCAGGGGAGAGGTAGAGATGCGCGCAGGTTTTGTATTTAGTGAGGTTCGAATTGGGCTGCGTCGAAATCTAACGATGACCTTCGCAGTTGTCATCACCGTTGCAATCTCATTAACTCTGCTCGGCGTCGGATTTCTCGCCAACTCTCAGGTACGCGTAATGAAAGATTATTGGTACAACAAGATTGAAGTTTCTGTATTCCTCTGCGGTTCACTCTCGCAATCAACCTCATGCTCAGGTGGACCAGTTACTGCTGCTCAGCGATCTTCCATTCAAACTGATTTGAAGTCCTTGCCCGTTGTTGACACTGTTTACTACGAATCCCAATCCCAGGCTTATCAGCACTTCCAAGAGCAATTTAAAGGTTCTGCAATTGCGCAGAATGTAACTCCAGATCAACTTCCTGAAAGCTTTAGAGTAAAACTTAAGGATCCAACTCAGTTCACTGTTATTCAGAGCGCTTTTGCTGGACGTCCCGGTGTGGATACAGTTCAAGATCAGAGGCAAATTCTCGACAAGTTCTTCAAACTGCTTGGAGTTTTGCGAGATGGAGCGCTGCTTATCGGAATTGTGAGCGTTCTGACTGCCGCTCTCCTCATAAGTAACACTCTGCGGTTGGCTGCATTTAGCAGACGCCGTGAGACAGGTGTTATGAAGTTAGTTGGTGCCTCATCATTCTCAATCCAGCTTCCCTTCTTGTTGGAAGGCTTGATATCAGCTCTCCTAGGATGGGCTGTCTCAACGGGCTTGCTAGCAGGATTTAAAGCGCTGGTAGATGCAAAGGTTGCGCCACTTCTCTCATTCACCCGCTTCTTCCGTTGGACGGATGTTTGGGTAGCCTCCGCCGGACTGCTATTTGTTGGCCTATTTGTCTCAGCCGTCGCTTCGGTTCTGACGCTTCGCAAATACCTCAAGGTTTGATCCCTCTTCCGCACAAGATCCTGCGATAGATATGAGCGATACCTCCGGATTTGGTGGCGATTCTGAGCGGGAAGTTCTGCGAGAATTCTATGAAACAAGCACTCCCTTTGGATTTGAAGATGGAACTTCCTCTGGGATAAATAAAGATCAATCCATTTCGAGCGGTCGTAGAATTAAGCGCGGCCGCCTCATTGTTCTGGTTGCTGCCACGCTGTTTATAACTTCGGTGAGTTACGCCGTCGGCTACTTGGTGAGTGAAAAACAACATCCCCAATCGCTGATTGATCAGGCTATCGATCGAATTTCCAGTGGTGATCCACATTCACCAACTGAGATCTTGTTGCAGCGTGCAGCTATCGAAGCGGTGCTCAAGGCAACAAAGGATCGTTGGTCAAACTATTTCCCTCCAGCGACTGCAACAGCGTTCGATGCATCGTTACAAGGCAGATATTCCGGGATAGGTATTTGGCTTCGCCGAAATACGAATAGTCAATTGGAAATAGCAAGTGTGCAACCCAATTCTCCAGCTGCCCTCGCGGGCATCAAAGCTGGAGATCAACTTCTAAGCGTGGATGGTGTCTATGTTGCAAATGCAACTGTTGCAGATGCCATAGGAGCACTTCGAGGAAATCCAAATACGGATGTGCAGCTTCAGATGAGTAGAAATGCACTCTCTAAAAGTGTTCTCGTCACCCGTGCCTCGGTTTTGACTGGAGATGTGCTCGCCTCACAATTCGCTCCGAAGACTCTCTACATTCAAGTCTCTGCAATCTCTTTACATTCGGCAGATGATGTTGCTACTGCACTTTCCAAA
>CAIZHC010000185.1 GCA_903932705.1 uncultured Actinomycetes bacterium
ACATTTGCTCCGTACATCATCGTGCTCTCACTTCTCTCAATTATTTACGGTGCCTTCCTGGCAATTGGCCAGAAAGATCTCAATTCACTCATTGCATTTACCTCGATCTCACACTTCGGTTTCATTGTTCTTGGAATATTTGCACTAACCAGCCAAGGTATTACCGGCGCTTCGCTCTACATGGTGAATCATGGATTCTCTACCGCAGCGCTCTTCCTGGTCGGCGGCTGGATGATTGAGAGACGCAAATCCACTCAGATTGAAGATTTCGGTGGGTTGCAGCGAATTACTCCTGTCATGGCATGGCTCTTCTTTATCGCCGGAATGTCAGCACTTGCTCTTCCAGGTCTCTCAAGTTTCGTGAGCGAATTCTTAGTTCTCGTTGGAACATTTACTCGCTACCCAGCAGCTGCAGTCATCGGAACTCTCGGAATTGTTCTTGCAGCGCTTTATGTACTTCTCTTGGTACAGCGTTCTCTGCACGGTCCACTTAAGGCCGGCAATGAAGAGACACATGATTTGGTCTTGCGCGAGAAGATTGCGATTGCTCCGGTAATCGCGGCTCTTGTGCTGCTCGGTTTCTACCCAAAGCCTGCGATCCATGTAATTAACCCAATGACCAGCCAGGTCTTGTCCCAAGTCCAGGTCAGTGACCCATCTCCATTGGCAGGTAAATAATGTTTATAACACCAGTTCTTGATTACAACTTACTCGCACCAATCCTTATCGTTTTAGGTGGCGCATTGCTCGGTGTGCTCGTTGAAGGATTTATCGGCCGCGCCTATCGGGCTCGTATTCAAATCATCATTGCACTTATTACTGTTGCAACTGCCTTTGGTTGGGTCATCTCAATTCGCACCAAAACTTCGCAGGCATCGGCGATTGACTCAGTATCAATTGATGGCGCGGGATTATTCCTGCAAGGAACTATCTTGGCGCTCTCCTTTGTAGCCTTGCTCTTCTTTACGCAGAACGACCACTTCGCTCCGCAAGCATCAGCACTTCCTGGATCACCAGAGGAGTCAGAGGCGATTCTTGCTGGCGTTCAGATGACTGAGATCTATCCATTGGTTCTCTTTGCAATATCTGGGATGCTCTTATTTCCAGTCGCTCATGATCTAGTCACTCTCTTCGTTGCTCTAGAAGTGCTCTCTATCCCGCTCTACATCATCACCGGTTTAGCTCGTCGTCGTCGCCTGCTCTCCCAAGAGGCGGCGCTGAAGTACTTCTTGCTCGGTGCTTACTCTTCGGCATTCTTCCTCTTCGGTGGCGCATTTCTTTACGGATTTTCCGGAAGTCTCTCACTCGGAGTAATTCGCACTGCAGCTGCTAACCCTGGTTCAAACCATATCTTCCTATTTATTGGCGTTCTCTTCGTTTCAGTTGGCTTACTCTTTAAAGTTGGAGCAGTTCCCTTCCACTCTTGGACTCCTGATGTTTATCAAGGCGCCCCAACTCCAGTTACTGGTTTCATGGCCGCATGTACGAAGGTCGCCGCCTTTGGTGCAATGTTCCGTATCTTTATCGTCGGCTTCGGTGCTATTGCAAATGATTGGCGTCCAATCTTGGTTGCCATCGCAATCGTCACCATGGTCGGTGGAGCTATCGCGGCAATCTCACAGCGCGATGTAAAGCGCACCTTGGCTTACTCCTCCATCACACACGCCGGATTCTTGCTCGCTGGAATTATCTCCTTGAGCAAAGTTGGCCTCACTTCAATGATGTTCTATCTCGTGGCTTATGGTTTTGCGACTATCGGCGCATTTGGAATTGTGACCTTGGTCCGCGATTCAACTGGTGAGGTCAATGATCTCAATCGTTGGGCTGGCCTAGCGAAGAAATCCCCCGCTGTAGCAACCGCCTTCTCACTCTTCTTATTGAGCTTCGGTGGAATTCCTCTCACCGCCGGTTTCATCGCCAAGTTCTCGATCTTCTCTGCCGCTTATGCCACGGGAAATATTGCGATAGTTGTAGTAGGTGTAATCTCCAGCGCCATTGCGCTCTTCTTCTATCTACGCGTCGTATTGATCATGTTCTTCAAGGAACCTACAGATGACACGGTCACAGTTGCTGTTCCATCATTTATGGTGGGTTCAGGAATCACAATCTGTTTTGTGATCACCCTAGTTCTTGGTGTCTATCCA
>CAIZHC010000186.1 GCA_903932705.1 uncultured Actinomycetes bacterium
ATCGGCATGTAAATGGCCACACGATCACCGGATTTAACGCCGAGTTCTAAGAGGGCATTGGCGGCCTTCTTAACATCATGAAACATCTGAGCGTAAGTGATGGTGCGAGTGTCACCCGGCTCACCCTCAAAGTGGAAAGCAACTCGATCCCCACGGCCTTCAAGGACATGTCGATCGAGGCAGTTGTACGAGGCATTTATCTTTCCACCGAGGAACCATTTGGCGTTGGGAGCTTCCCACTCCAAAACCTGATCCCATTTTCTATCCCAATGTAAGTAGTCAGCTTGTCTACTCCAGAAAGCAAGCCGATCCGAAGCCGCCTCCTCGTAGAGATCTGCCAAGGCATTGGCTTGGGCTACAAACTCTGGGCTTGGGGGAAATGTCCGATTTTCATGCGAGAGATTCTCGAGTGAACTCATGAACATGAGGCTACGCCAGCGCCCCCACCTAAACAAGGGATGGGTTATCCCCAGAGTGCCTCCCTCCACCAGCTCCCCGGATCTGCCCGATGGCGATCTCAGCCCTCCCATAACTTTGCCGACCTACACCCGTTTATCGCTCTGGTAAGCGGAGGAGTCAGCTAGGGGGCACTGTGTTTGCAATATTTAATACCGCTTTTCGAGTCATTACCCATGTTCATGCCTTGGAGGTGGCCGGCCGCTGGCTCTGGAAGGGGGGCCAAGCGGTGATGCACTCCAATTTTGGCTTGCTCGGCATCGATCGTCTGCTGAGCCATCTCGGCATTAATTAGCCACTCTCCGAGAGGTTTTCCAATCCGCCCCAAAATGTGGTGGGATTAGCCGTAAGCACGACAGCCTGACCCAACGTTGAGCCACCGGCGTCCACTTACAGCCGACTACCACCTCAATTTGGGAGAACATCACTCATGCCAATCGCAACCCCGGAAATTTATGCACAAATGTTGGACCGCGCTAAGGCTGGTGCCTTCGCCTACCCAGCAATCAACGTCTCTTCATCACAGACTCTGATTGGTGCCATTCGTGGATTTGCTGAGGCTGAGTCTGATGGAATCATTCAAATCTCTTGGGGCGGAGCGGAATACCTTTCTGGATCAACTGTAAAGAACATGGTCGATGGAGCTGTTGCTCTCGCCGAGTTCGCGCATATCGTTGCTAAGAATTACAAAGTAAATATCGGAATTCACACAGATCACTGCCCAGCAGAGAAGCTAGATGGTTTCATGCGTCCACTTCTCGCTTTTGGCGCAGATCGTCTTAAGTCAGGCAAGGCTCCACTATTCAACTCACATATGTGGGATGGATCAGCAGTTTCAATGCCAGAGAATATGAGCATCGCTGCTGAGTTGTTGGAGAAGTCAAAGGCTGCCGGAACAATTCTTGAAATTGAAATCGGTGTTGTTGGTGGAGAAGAAGATGGAATTGAAGCGAAGCACGATGCAAAGCTCTACTCAACTCCTGAAGATGCGCTACTAACAATTGAAACACTTGGTAACGATCCACAAGCTCGTTATATGGTCGCTGCAACATTCGGAAACGTTCACGGCGTCTACAAGCCAGGAAACGTTGTCCTGCAACCAAAGATCCTGCAGACACTTCAGGATGCAGTCGCCGCAAAGCTTGGTCTTCCTGCAGGATCAAAGCCAATGGATCTCGTCTTCCACGGCGGTTCAGGTTCTCTTCTCTCTGAGATCCGCGAGTCACTTGATTACGGTGTTGTGAAGATGAATATCGATACCGATACTCAATATGCATTCACTCGCCCAATCGTTGATCATGTCTTTAAAAATTATGACGGCGTCTTGAAAATCGATGGCGAAGTTGGAAATAAGAAGGCATACGATCCACGTGCATGGGGTAAGGCTGCAGAAGCCGGTCTTGCAAAGCGCGTAGTTGAGGCGTGTGAAGATCTCCGTTCAACAGGAACTTCGCTCTCTAAGTAATTTTCGAAACGTTATCTCCCACTGGATTCTTACCAATAAAGAAGGTTAGGAAAAAATGCCTGCTCTAGTACTGCTCGGCGCTCAATGGGGCGATGAAGGTAAGGGTAAGGCGACCGATATCTTGGGAGATCGCGTCGATTATGTAGTTCGTTATCAAGGCGGCAATAACGCTGGTCACACCGTGGTTATTGGTGATCAGAAGTATGCGTTGCATCTGCTTCCATCTGGAATCTTGAGTCCCAACGTCGTTCCCGTAATTGGAAACGGCGTTGTGATTGATCCCTCAGTTTTGTTGGAGGAGATTCGCGGACTCAATGAGCGCGGAATTGATACCTCAAAGCTGAAGATAAGCACGAACGCTCACCTCATCACGCCTTATCACCGCACAATCGACAAGGTGTCAGAGCGCTTCTTGGGTAACTCCAAGATCGGAACAACTGGACGCGGAATCGGCCCTGCATATGCAGACAAGATCAACCGCATCGGTATTCGCGTACAAGATCTCTTCGATCCATCAATTTTGCGTCAGAAGATTGAAGGCGCGCTGCGCGATAAGAATCAGATTTTGATCAAAGTTTTCAATCGCAAAGGGATTGAAGTTGAGGATGTTCTCAATGAGTATCTTGGTTACGCAGAGATCTTGCGTCCATATGTAACTGACACAGTTCTACTCTTGGATGAAGCTCTTAAAGCTGGCAAGAATGTTCTACTCGAAGGTTCACAAGGAACTCTCCTCGATGTTGATCATGGAACATATCCCTTTGTAACTTCTTCGAATCCAACTGCTGGTGGTGCATGTACCGGTTCTGGAATCGGACCCACAAAGATCACTCGCGTTATTGGAATTGTTAAGGCTTACACAACTCGCGTTGGTTCAGGTCCTTTCCCAACCGAGCTGTTTGATGAAGATGGCGAGAAGCTTCGCACTATTGGTGGCGAGTTTGGTGTGACCACAGGTCGCGCACGTCGTTGCGGTTGGTATGACGCACCGATCGCTCGTTATGCAGTTCGTGTAAATGGTCTAACCGATTTCTTCTTAACAAAACTAGATGTGCTCACTGGCTGGGAGCAGATTCCAGTCTGCGTTGCCTATGAGATTGATGGCAAGCGCGTTGAGGAACTCCCTTCATCACAATCTGATTTCCATCACGCAAAGCCAATTTATGAATATCTTCCTGGGTGGAGCGAAGATATTTCCAAGGCGCGCAAAATTGAAGAGTTGCCTGCAAATGCTCGCGCATATATCAAGTTCTTAGAAGATATCTCTGGTGCACCAATTAGCGCCATCGGTGTTGGACCTGGTCGCGATGAGACCATCGTCGTTAGAGATTTCATTTGAAAGTTCTTCTGATTGGATCAGGCGGCCGCGAACATGCTCTGGCAAAAGCGCTCCGACTAGACCCCGAATTAGAAGAGTTACACGCAGCTCCCGGTAATCCCGGAATTGCTGAATATGCAACGTTGCACGAGGTTGATGTCGAATCTACAGAACTTCTTGTAAAGCTTGCCGAGGATCTCAAAGTTGATCTCGTCGTAGTTGGACCTGAAAAACCACTTGTGAACGGTCTAGCCGATTCGCTTCGCAAAGTCGGAATCGCAACCTTTGGTCCAAGTGCGATGGCTGCAAACCTCGAAGGATCAAAAGATTTCGCAAAGCAGGTAATGCATGATGCGGGAGTTCCCACCGCGAGGAGTTTCACCTGCACCACAAAGGCGGAGATTGAATCCGCTCTCGACACCTTCGGCGCTCCTTATGTGGTTAAGCATGATGGCCTTGCGGCCGGTAAGGGTGTGGTCGTCACCAATGATCGCCAGCTAGCCCTTGATCATGCGTACCTCTCTCCCCGGGTCGTTATTGAAGAGTTTTTGGATGGGCCAGAAGTTTCACTCTTTGGAATCTCAGATGGCACCACAATTTTGGCGATGCAGCCGGCCCAAGACTTCAAACGGGTGGGTGATGGCGATGCTGGACCGAACACTGGGGGAATGGGAGCGTATTCACCCCTGCCTTGGGCGCCTAGCGATATCGTCGAGCTGACCCTTCTCCAAGTTTTGAAGCCAACCATCGCTGAGATGAAGGCTCGGGATACTCCATTTGTGGGGCTTCTCTATGCAGGTCTCGCCCTCACCTCACGTGGACTTCGCGTGATTGAGTTCAACGCCCGCTTCGGTGACCCAGAGACCCAAGTACTTCTACCTCGCCTTCTGACTCCGCTCGCCTCACTTCTCTACCGGGCCGCCACTGGAAACCTCGCTGGAGATGCCCCGCTGGAATGGTCTGATGATGCAGCCGTGACCGTAGTTCTAGCTGCCGAGGATTACCCAGCTACCCCAAGGGTTGGCGATCCCATTACCGGAATTTCAACTATCGAAAACGCTGATGTCTATCAGGCGGGAACCAAACTTCAGGACGGAGTCCTTCACTCCGCTGGAGGCCGCGTCCTCTCAGTTACTGGTGTTGGAGCCACTCTGACGGAAGCCAGGCTGAAGGCTTATGAAGCAATTGCAAAAATTTCACTTCGTGGCGCTCACTATCGCCGCGACATCGCGCTTGCGGCATCAACCCCCTCTGAAATAAGAGAGAATTAGGCCATGAGCGTTCTAGCTGATCGTTATGCATCGGCCGCGATGCGCTCCATCTGGTCACCTGAATCCAAAATTATCCAAGAACGTAAATTATGGGTTGCAGTTATGCGAGCCCAATCAAAACTTGGTCATGCAATTCCGGGCGAAACAATCGATGATTACGAGAAGCTGCTTCCGCAGGTAGATCTCGCCTCGATTGATGCGCGCGAGAAATTAACGCGACATGATGTTAAGGCTCGCATCGAGGAGTTCAACGCGCTCGCTGGTCATGAGGCGATTCACGCAGGAATGACTTCCCGCGATCTCACTGAAAATGTAGAAGCGATGCAGGTTCGTGACGGACTCTTGCTAGTTCAAGATCGCGTGGTCGCAACTCTTGCAATGCTTGCGGAGCGTGCCGGTCAATACATCGAACAACCAATCACAGGGCGTTCTCACAATGTTGCAGCGCAGGTAACTACTTTAGGTAAGCGCTTTGCCTCTGCTGCCGAGGAATTGCTCTTCGCTTACGAACGTTTAGAGAATTTAATTGAACGTTATCCAATCCGCGGAATTAAGGGACCAGTTGGCACCGCGCAAGATTCAGTGGATCTGCTTGGAAGCTCAGAGGCACATGAGCGTTTAGAAGCAGAAGTTGCTGGGCACCTTGGATTTAATCGCGTCCTTGATTCCACCGGACAGATTTACCCTCGCTCCTTTGACTTCGATGTGCTCACTACTTTGGTACAACTTGCTGCAGCCCCTTCTTCATTTGCAACTTCTATCAGATTGATGGCAGGCGCAGAGCTAGTCACTGAAGGATTTAAAGCTGGCCAAGTTGGTTCTAGCGCGATGCCACACAAGATGAACACCAGATCATGTGAACGGGTCAATGGACTCAGCGTTGTGCTTCGCGGGTATGCGTCAATGGTTGGCGAACTTAGCGGAGATCAATGGAACGAGGGCGATGTCTCGTGTAGCGTTGTGCGCCGTATCGCACTTCCAGATGCCTTTTACGCCATCGATGGCTTACTCGAAACGTTCATGACTGTTCTAAGTGAGTTCGGTGCCTTCCCAGAAGTTATTGACGCAGAACTCGATCGCTATCTTCCATTCTTGGCGACAACGAAAATTTTGGTTGCCGCAGTCAAGGCTGGAGTAGGTCGCGAAGTTGCTCACGAAGTCATTAAGGAACACGCGATCGCTGCTGCTCTTGGAATTAGAGCGGGTAAACCGAACACCATGATTGATGCACTGGCTGCGGATGCTCGCATTCCACTTGATAAAGCGGCTTTAGAGACCTTGCTCTCAACTCCGATGGAATTCACTGGAGATGCCGTCGCGCAAACACATCGCATTATCAATCGCATTGAGGCGATTACATCACTCCACCCTGATGCGGCGAAGTATCGCCCATCTAGTATTCGGTGAGCGCTGTGATCGATGGTTGGAACCATCTACGCAGCGGCAAGGTACGTGATCTTTATACAAACCTCAACGGCGAACTTTTAATTGTTGCGAGCGATCGCATCTCCGCATTTGATTACATTCTTCCTACTGAAATTCCAGGTAAGGGAAAGCTGCTCACACAACTCTCCCTCTTCTGGTTTGAGATGTTTAAGGAGGTTGTTCCTAATCATTTGATTACTACCGATGTTCCAGATGAAGTTAAAGATCGGGCTGTCATTGTTAAACCACTTCAGATGTTCCCTATCGAATGTGTCGCACGCGGATATCTCACTGGTTCAGGTTGGGTTGAATATCAGAAGAATCAATCAGTAACTGGGATTGAACTTCCAGCTGGGTTGCTCGATGGTTCAAAACTTCTATCAAATATCTTTACTCCAGCTACTAAAGCTGAGATGGGAGATCATGACGAGAACATCACATTTGAACGCGCAGCTACTATCGTGGGACTCGAAGACGCGGAGAAGTTACGCGAATTAACTCTCTCCCTCTACGCAAGAGCACATGACTATGCCGCCACACGCGGGATTATCTTGGCGGACACTAAATTTGAATTCGGCCTTGATGCAGAGGGTACGATTTGCCTAGGCGATGAGGCCTTAACCCCGGACTCTTCTCGTTTCTGGTCTGCCGAAAGTTGGAAGCCAGGCGGTGCACAACCTTCATTCGATAAGCAATATGTTCGAGATTGGTTGCTTGCATCAGGTTGGGATCGTCAGAGCCCACCACCAGAACTTCCTCAAGATGTTGTTGATAAGACGCGCGAACGTTATGAATCAGCTTTCACGCTCCTGACCGGAAGGAATATCTAATGGCCACCATCGTCGTGGAAGTTATGTTGAAGCCCGAGATCCTTGATCCCCAGGGTCAAGCAGTTGCAGCTGCGCTGCCTCGCTTGGGTTTCACCTTCGCCACCTCTGTTCGTCAGGGCAAGCGTTTTGAAATTGAAGTAGCAGGCACCCCAACGGCTGAACGGCTCGCGGAGGTCGAAAAGGCAGCAGAGACACTACTTTCTAACCCAGTTATCGAAACCTTCCTCGTAAAGGTAGAGGCGTAATGCGCATTGGCGTTGTTACATTTCCAGGATCTCTGGATGATTCTTCAGCTCTTCGCGCCATCCGTTTAGCGGGTGGAGTTCCAGTTCCACTCTTTCATGCAAGTGATGACCTTAAAGAAGTTGAAGCTGTTGTACTGCCTGGTGGATTTTCTTATGGTGATTACCTGCGCTGCGGAGCGATCTCTCGTTTCGCCCCAATCATGTCTTCAGTGATTATCGCCGCCGAACATGGTTTTCCTGTTCTCGGTATCTGCAATGGTTTCCAAATTCTCTGCGAATCTCATCTCCTACCTGGAGCGCTCACGCGTAACCAGGGATTGCACTTTGTCTGCACCGATCAACCACTCACAGTTGAGAACAACACGACTCCTTGGACTTCTGGTTACACCAAAGGTGATCGCTTAGTTATTCCCATTAAAAATGGTGAAGGTTCTTTCCAAGCAAGTGCCGAGACGCTTCATCAATTGGAATCAGAAGGTCGAGTTGTGCTGCGCTACGCCGGAACAAATCCAAATGGTTCTAAGAATGATATTGCTGGAATTACAAATGCTCGCGGAAATGTGGTTGGAGTCATGCCGCATCCAGAGCAGGCAATTGAATCACTTACAGGTCCAAGTACTGACGGCTTAACATTTTTCACCTCTGTTCTCCATAGCTTGGTAGGTCGCTAATGTCTCTCGATACAGTTGCAGTTGCCTCCGCTCAACCTGATACCGAACAACCATGGCGCGAACTCGGTCTTAAGGAAGATGAGTACGCACGGATAAAAGAGATTCTTGGTCGCAGACCAACTTCATCTGAGCTTGCCATGTACTCAGTGATGTGGTCCGAGCACTGCTCTTATAAATCTTCCAAGGTTCACCTCAAGCAATTTGGTGAGAAAGCTCCCCACTCTGATGCTCTGCTCGTTGGTATCGGTGAGAATGCTGGTGTCGTAGATATCGGTCAAGGTTACGCAGTCACATTTAAAATCGAATCGCACAACCACCCATCATTCGTTGAGCCATATCAAGGCGCTGCAACAGGGGTTGGTGGAATCGTTCGCGATATCTTGACGATGGGAGCACGTCCCATCGCCGTAATGGATCCACTTCGATTTGGTCCTGCCGATGCTCCGGATACCAGAAGAGTTTTGCCGGGAATTGTCGCTGGCGTTGGTGGGTACGGAAATTGTTTGGGACTTCCAAATATCGGCGGAGAAGTAGTGTTTGACGCTACTTATGCGGGTAATCCTCTTGTAAACGCGCTTTGCGTTGG
>CAIZHC010000187.1 GCA_903932705.1 uncultured Actinomycetes bacterium
ACTCGTTCGATAATTTCGCGAGCGCTCTCCAGGTTATTGTCGGCAACAACGATTTCGATGCGCTCTCCTCCAACTTGATCTTTGAGTTCATCAGAAGAACCGCGAGCGATTACTCGACCTTGATCAATAACCACAATGTCATCGGCTAATTGATCTGCTTCTTCTAAATATTGTGTGGTGAGAAGTAGCGTGACGCCTTCGCGCACTAGTCCTTCGATAACACCCCACATCTCTAAACGTCCACGAGGGTCGAGCCCTGTGGTTGGTTCATCTAAGAAGAGAACCTTGGGGCGAATGATGAGAGAGGCGGCGAGATCTAACCTGCGACGCATTCCACCAGAGAAAGTTTTGATGGGGCGACGGGCGGCATCTGTGAGCGAAAATTGTTCGAGAAGTTCAGTCGCGCGCACTTTCGCTTGAGTTGAACTCAGGTGATAGAGCTGGCCGAACATCACCAAGTTATCCCAGCCAGTTAGCGTCTCATCGACAGCAGCGTATTGACCCGAGAGGCCGATGATCTGACGTACCGCCTTGGGGTTTTTAACGACATCAATTCCCGCGACGCTGGCATGACCAGAGTCAGGCTCGAGCAGAGTAGATAAAATCCTCACAGTTGTGGTCTTGCCTGCGCCATTAGGGCCAAGCACGCCTAAAACCGTGCCCTCCTCTACATCCAGGCTCAAACCATCGAGGGCGCGAACGGCGCCTTTTCGATATGTTTTCACAAGATTTTCCGCGATTACGCTCTTCATTTGCCAAGCGTAGCGAGCAAGAGGCCATCTGCAAGGCTAAGATTTGCTTGAAAGTTCAATAAAATAGATACCTCATACAGCATTTGATAAGGGAATACATGTCACAAAAAGTAGAACACGCTCCAATGACGCACAAACAAATCATGACGGTGATGTTTGGATTAATGACCGGACTGCTTCTTGCAGCACTGGATCAATCCATCGTTTCAACCGCCCTTAAGACAATCACAGTCGATCTTGGTGGACTCAATCACTACACCTGGGTTGTCACGGCATACCTATTAACTTCAACAGCATCCACACCGCTCTACGGCAAGATCTCTGATCTTTATGGTCGTCGTCAGGTCTTCCAATTCGCAATCGTTACCTTCCTCATCGGCTCATTCGCTGCCGGTGCTGCCCACAACATGACTCAGCTCATTGCATTCCGTGCTCTACAAGGACTCGGTGCAGGCGGATTAATGTCACTCACCTTCGTAATCATCGGAGATGTTGTCTCACCTCGCGAGCGCGGAAAATATCAAGGTTACTTCGGTGCGGTCTGGGGTCTGGCAACAGTTGCTGGTCCACTTCTTGGTGGATTCTTCTCTGATCACTCCAAGGTTCTTGGAGTAACTGGATGGCGTTGGATTTTCTACATCAACCTTCCACTTGGAATCATCGCTCTCATTATTACTTCAGCAGTTCTCCATATTCCAAAAATCCATAAAGAGCACAAGATTGATTACTTTGGCGCATTTATCTTGGTCGTCGCTGTTTCAGTTCTGCTTCTCGGTATCTCGGTTTATGCACCAGAAAGCGGTTGGTTGAAGGCAAAGACTCTCATTGCTATTGGCTCCGGACTAGTGCTCTTTGCACTCTTCTTAGTTAACCAAGCAAAAGCTGCAGAACCAATTCTTCCGCTGCGCCTCTTCAAAAATCACACCTTCAACATCACTTCACTCTTAGCCTTTTTGGTTGGAGCTGCGATGTTCGGTGCAATCGTTATGTTGCCTCTCTACTTCCAATTGGTAAAACACAACTCTGCGACTCTTTCAGGTCTTAAGTTGCTGCCTCTGATGTTTGGAATTATCTCTGCATCTATCACCTCTGGTAAGTGGATTGCCAAACATGGCAAGTACAAGATCTTCCCAGTAGTTGGAATGGTTCTCATGACCATCTCCCTCTCAGGACTCGTAATTCTCAGTGAAACAACTGCTTTCTGGCAGATTGCCATCTTTGAAATCTTGCTCGGTGCTGGCCTTGGACTGTCAATGCAGAACATCGTTATCGCACTTCAGAACTCACTCGAGGTTCGCGATATGGGTGTCGGTACCAGCCTCAACACTTTCTGGCGTTCCATTGGCGGAACTCTTGGCGTCGCAATCTTCGGATCAATTTATGCAAGTAAATTGACCGGTTACATCACAACAGGAGTTGCCTCACTTGGCGCTAAGAATCCAGCTGCACTTACTGGTTCAACACCAGAAGCATTTAAACAACTGAAGAACAATCCTGCGGTGATGAGTAATTTCACCCCAGAGCTGAAAGCCACCGTTCTCCATAGTTATGTGGAGCCTTTCCACATCGTCTTCATCTCGGCTGCGCCAGTCACCGCTATCGGTTTCATAGTTGCGCTCATGCTGAAAGCAAAACCCTTGAAGAGCGGAGCAGAACATGCTCAAGCGATGAAGGAAGCTGCTGGCGAGGCGCTTGGTTAATAGTAATCTCGTTAAATAAGAAAGCCCCCGAGAAATTTCTCGGGGGCTTTCTTATTTAATCTCTTAGGGTTTCTTATAAAGATAGATTGCCAGCACGACAAAGTTGAAGAGGCTTAGCGCAACAAAGAAGAAGCCGGTGATTGCCAGATTTGTGGAATTCTTCGCAACACTCAAACCTAATTGGGAGATGTCATTTGCTTCGCGCATCGCGCGAGTAAGCGCCATGCTATCTCGAACAGATGAGAGCATTCCGCTCACAGAAAAGATGCCGCCTGCGGCTACCAAACCGATAGCAAAAGCCTTAACATCCATAGGAGATTTGTAGTTGAGCTTCTCCGTCGTAGTCAGAATCAGAACAACGGCGAGCAGAATGGTTGGAGCGAGCTGCGAGGAGATTCTCTGCGCTCTCTGCCCATTCCAAATCTGGAGCAGATCCTTCTCTCTCATGGCCACTCTTGTACCTCCGGTCTAATGTAATAGTGCTACCTTATTATGACTGAAAGGGCGTGTTAAATGCAGGCTTGGTCCTGGTTCGCTATTGCGGGTGTTTGCGCGGTTCTTGAGATTCTTAACCTCAGTTTGGTCTTTGCCTCCTTCGCAGTAGGTGCATTTATTGCCGCTCTCTCCCGTTTAGCGACTTCAAACGTCGCCATTCCTTGGGTTGTCTTCGCGGTCGCAACAGTGCTGAGTTTGAGACTAAAACCTCTGGTGACTCGCTACATCTTTAGAAAAACCCCCAAATCAGACACTGGCATTCTCGCTCTGATTGGCCAAAAAGCAATTGCGGTAACAGAGGTCACTGATGCGGGTGGAAGAATCAATCTCAAACATGAAATTTGGAGTGCGCGCAGCGAAAAGGGCGTAATTCCCGCAGGCAGCGAAGTTAACGTGCATGCAATTGATGGAGCGGTGGCCGTAGTCGTCCCTCACGTACATTCAGAGAACAACTAAGGAGAAGTAAATGGCTCTGCTCATTGGACTTGGTGTTGTTGTACTACTAGCAATACTGATCACGATCGGTGCAATCAGAATTGTCCCGCAAGCAAGCGCTGGAATTGTTGAGCGCCTCGGGAAGTATCACAAGACGCTCGAACCTGGACTTAACTTAATTGTTCCGGGAATCGATCGCTTGCGACCCCTCGTGGATCTGCGCGAAAAGGTGGTCTCATTCCCACCTCAGCCAGTAATCACC
>CAIZHC010000188.1 GCA_903932705.1 uncultured Actinomycetes bacterium
ATCAGGCTGCACTTGATAGGGCTATTGATCGCTTGATCTCTGCTTACGCAATTGTCTTTGGCTTTGGAGGAATTCCACTTCTTTACATGGGTGATGAGCTCGGTTTGCTCAATGACCACGGCTTCTTGGATGACCCCACGAAGGCAGAAGATAATCGCTGGATTCATCGCCCTGCTATGAATTGGGAGTTGGTGAAGAAGGCGCGCAATCACGAGGGTGTTGAAGGTGCAATCTTTTCGGCATTTAAATCGTTGATTAAAGCGAGACAACGCCTGGGTTCACTTCATGCTGCGACAGCTTCAGAGGTTTCAACACTCGCGGATGGTTCGGTACTAGTGATTCGCCGCAAGCATGCTTCTGGGGATTTAATACAGATTTACAATTTAAGTGAATCTACGCATTACATTGAGCGCGGTTCGCTCTTACAGGCGAACATGTATGAACATATTTCTGCGCAAGAGATGCACTTTGAGCACGCAGTTGCCGTTGCACCATACTCTTCATGGTGGTTAACCTCTCAGCACTAAGTATCAGGCTTCGTTACCGTTCTCTGAAAATCCCTTGTGCTATGGTGCAATGGTGATTGCAGCTCCAATGACCAGCACAGTTTCGCCCCGCTACAAATGGATTGCCCTTACAAACACCACACTCGGCATCTTCATGGCGACAATCAACTCTTCTATTATTTTAATTTCACTTCCCGCGATTTTCCGCGGAGTGGGAATCAATCCACTCTCCCCTGGCAATGTGGGCTATCTACTCTGGCTCCTTCAGGGATACATGCTGGTCACCGCAGTCCTAGTAATCAGTCTGGGCCGCATCGGAGATATTTTCGGTCGAGTTCGTATTTACAATCTTGGATTTCTGGTCTTCTCGATTGCATCAATCCTGCTTGCGCTCGATCCTTATAAAGAGAGCAAAGGAGCGCTCTGGTTAGTTATCTGGCGATTGGTGCAAGGTGTAGGCGGCGCAATGTTGTTCGCAAACTCCTCAGCAATCATCGCTGATGCATTCCCCGTTGAACAACGGGGACTAGCAATCGGAATCAACCAAGTTGCTGCAATCGGTGGCTCATTCATTGGTTTGATTGCAGGCGGACTGCTCTCTATTGGAGATTGGCGTTTGGTCTTCTGGGTCTCAGTTCCATTCGGATTTTTTGGAACCATCTGGGGTTATATAAGCCTTAAAGACAATGGCAAGCGTGCCCATGCGACTATCGATTGGTGGGGAAATCTCACCTTCGCACTCGGGCTCACCTCATTTCTTGTCGCAATGGTTTACGGGATTCAGCCATACCACTCCTCCACGATGGGTTGGATGGCGCCAAAAGTTCTTCTTGGTTTTGCCCTCTCGATTATTTTCCTCATCGCATTCTTCGTGATTGAAACCAAAGTCGAACACCCAATGTTCAACCTTCACCTCTTTAAAATTCGCGCCTTTGCGATGGGCTCATCTGCTGGCTTCTTAGCAGCGACTGCCCGTGGCGGATTGCAGTTCATGTTGATCATTTGGTTGCAGGGAATTTGGTTGCCCCTTCATGGATACGCCTACGACGCCACTCCACTCTGGGCCGGCATCTACCTGCTTCCTCTCACCCTTGGTTTCTTGATTGCTGGACCCGTAAGCGGCTGGATCTCCGATCGACACGGTGCGCGCCTACTCTCAACAGCAGGGATGTTGATCTTCGGTGGCAGCTTCGTGGGCTTACTTCTCGTACCAACTAATTTCCACTACCTCTGGTTTGCGGTATTAGTTCTCCTCAATGGAATCGGTGGCGGAATGTTCTCCGCACCTAATGCCACAGCGGTTATGAACAGCGTTCCTGCTGAAGCCCGTGGTAGCGCCGCGGGAATCCAAGCTGCATTTATGAACTCGGGAATGGTTCTCTCAATCGGAGTCTTCTTCTCGCTCATGATTGTTGGATTAAGTCGAGCGCTTCCATCTTCGATGTATGCAGGGTTAACAGCAAATGGAGTTTCTGCGGCGCAGGCACATCAGATTGCGAATTTGCCAGTTGTTGGAAGCCTCTTCGCCTCGTTCTTGGGTTACAACCCACTTCAGAGTTTGCTGGGAAGTCAATCAGCAACTCATGTAACTGATTCACAGTGGGCGACGCTCACAGGAAAGCATTTCTTCCCGAACTTAATCTCACAACCTTTCCATCACGGTCTTGTGATTGTTTTCTCAATGGCCCTCGCGATGGCGCTTATTGGCGCTGTTTTTAGCGCGTTGCGCGGCTCGCGATACCTGCATGATGTACATGGTGCTTAAGGTAAATGGCAGTAAGAGCTAACGCACTCAACTATTCTTAAGGCATGTCAGATCTAGCGATTGAAGATATCAAGAGCCGTTGGAACGAGGTTCTTGATGCCGTCCTTGAAACTGACCGCATCGCTTGGCTCGCCTTCTTTGATGCTCGTTTGGTGAGTATCGCAGATGGAGTGCTCACTATTAATTTCAGTGACCCTGCGAAATTTAGTGGAGATCACAATTTCAGCATGGCGCGCAACCCACGTCATCTGCAAATCTTGCAGGAGAAGTTCCTCGAAATCTTTGGATTTTCAGTTGAGGTTCTCGAGGTATGAAACGCGTCATCATTATTCTTGGATTGGCGATTTCGCTCATTTCAAACCTTGCATCCGCAACTCCTCCCCAAGCAAAGATAGATGCTCTCGGGCCGGGAACTCGTATTCATGGAATGGATATCAGTTATTACCAACATCCCGGAAACAAGAGTATTGACTTCAACAAGATGTATTCGGCGGGTATTCGCTTTGTAATTATTAAAGGTGGAGACACCGTCGATGCTTATGATGCGCAAGCGGTCAAATACATGGTCCCTGATCGCAAAGCCGCGCAAGCAGCTTCCCTCTATACCTCGTTCTACTATTACGCCTATCTTCCAAATTCCAGCAACAAAGATGTCATCACCAAAGACGCTAAAGCTCAGGCACAGAAAGTAATCTGGAGAATCGCCTCTTTAGGTGGATATGGTCGCCGTGATTTACCCGTGGCTCTTGATTTAGAAAATAATTGCATCTCCTACTCTGCAGGTAGTTGTGCCCACTATGCCAACCCCGCCAACGTCACCTTGTGGGCTCAAACCTGGCTCGACACCGTCGCGGCCGCTACTGGCAAAAAGCCTTTTGTTTATAGCTACCCGCAGTTTCTTGAAAATGCCATGGCACGCTCAGTTGGATTACGCCAATACCCGCTCTGGCTCGCTCACTATTCAATCGACCCGGCAGTTACGACCAATCACCCCAATGCAAAACGAGTTGGTTGCTACGCCGATTCTTGGACCAATCAAGATTGCACCGCGCAATGGCAGATTTGGCAGTACACCTCCTGCGGCATCGCAGGTAAATATGGTGTGCCTGGAACCCGCGTAGATCTCAATGTCTTCTACGGAAATAACAACGACTTCATGAAATTGGTGCGTGGAACCTGGCAACCAGATAACTCGCAGATGCTTCCATTCAATGAACCGACGGCTATCTCCATCACCGCTCAATCGGCGCGAACTTCCGCCGACCCCGTGCTCTTCTATGTAAATGTGGTGCGTCCTGATGCGACGCCTGTAGTCACAGGTAATGTCGCATATGTCCCTGCATCTTCGATGATGCCTGCAGGTCGCCAAACAATTACTCGCAATTCATCAGGCTCTTGGCTCATCAGCATCACCAACCTACCTGCGGGAAGCTATGTCGGCGCCATTAACTTCACTGATCCCACCGGCACTGAAGCTGCGGCTCAAATCCCAGTCGTATTTACTGTCACTCAAGCACCGACGCCGAGTGCAACACCCACTCCGACAAAAGCTGGCTCTCCTTCTCCGACTCCAGTTCCAAAGCCCGCTCCCGTCGACTCCTGCGCCGGGCAAATCAGAAATTAATCGCATTCAAGTAGGCTTAAGACCATGACAAGAATCTTGGTAACTGGCGGCGCTGGGTATGTTGGATCTACGGCGACAGCACTTTTGGCTGATCGGGGCTATGAAGTTGTGGTCTTTGACGATCTCTCCATGGGGCATGCAGATGCAGTCGACCCTCGCGCCACATTTGTCGAGGGAACTCTCCTAGATCCTGATGCACTTCGTGCCGCCCTTGTCGGCTGCGAGGCAGTCATCCACTTCGCAGGCAAGTCTCTCGTCGGTGAGTCAGTTGAAAAGCCCGAGCTCTATCACCATGTTAATGTCGATGGCACCGCAAATCTCTTAGATGCGATGGCAATCCACGGCATCGACAAAATCGTATTCTCATCTTCCGCTGCGACCTATGGCCAGCCAGTAGATGATCCAATCACCGAAGAATCAGTAGCTGCTCCAACAAATCCATATGGAGCATCCAAGCTGGCGATCGACAAGATGATTACCGCACGTGGAATTAGCGCGATCTCACTTCGCTATTTCAACGTGGCAGGTGCCTACAAATCGGCAAATGGTTGGTTGGCAGAACGCCACAACCCAGAAACTCATTTGATTCCGCTCGTCTTACGCGCAACAGCAGAGAACCCACTCAAGATTTTTGGAACTGATTGGGATACCAAAGATGGCACCTGCATCCGCGACTATGTCCACGTTGTTGATTTGATTGAAGCACATATCTTGGCACTGGATGCACTCAAGCCGCACACCCACGAAATCGTAAATCTTGGCAGCGGCGGAGGTTACTCGGTGCGCGAAGTTATCTCAGTTGCATCAAAGGTACTGGGCCGCGAAGTCCCTGCAGTGGAGAGCCCACGTCGAGCTGGAGATCCAGGCACATTAGTCGCATCTATTGTTAAGGCGAAATCTCTTCTCGGATGGGAACCCACCCGAGATCTAGAGACGATGATCAGTGATGCGGTTAGTTCGCAGGCTCAATAGAGCGAACTTCAACCCCACCAATCGCATTTAGAACTTCTAGTAAATCAGTTGGATCACTTCCAGGAATAGCAACAGTGATGTCATCAATTCCCTTTCCATTTTCACTCTTAATAGTTACAAGTGAGCGAATATCCCCACCCGCAAAACCGATAGCCGAAGCTACTGCGCCAAGTGAACCGGGACGATCAGGAAGTGCAATCTGCATCTTGAAAATAGCCATGTTTTAAGCCGTCACAATCGAGTTGCCTTGAATGACAACCTTGTAGGTATCTAGCGGCCGAGGAGGTGGGCCTCCAAGGACTTTGCCCCCATTGGCAGGGTCGAACTTACCACCATGGCAAGGACAGTCGAGCGTATTATCTGCAGAGTTATAACCAACGGTGCATCCTTGGTGCGTGCAGACGGCAGAGTAAGCAAAGACGCCGACCTTTGTTCTGAAGAGGAATGCTGGATTTCCATCGGGAGCAGTGAATTGCATATTTGATCCGACTGGAAACTTAGATAAATCAACAATCTTGGTTCCAGTAACAGGTGTAGGAATCTTCTTCTTCAATCCACCTGCAGCGAGCGCAGCAATCACTGCTGTGACTCCAACACCAATCATCTGAACAACTTCACGACGATCCTTGAGATTAGGGATCGGACTCTTTCTGGCGCGAGCCGGCGCCTCTTTTCGAACGAGGAAGAAGAGGGCAATCCACATAACGAGGTAGGCGGTATCGCTTCCCAGGAAGTATGGATATACATGCCAGGTAACTGAAAGCCATAAGATGAGTGAGACGCTGGCGCCGCCAAGAATCGCGGCTTGAAGCGCGACTCCTGTGAGGACTG
>CAIZHC010000189.1 GCA_903932705.1 uncultured Actinomycetes bacterium
ATTTACCCCCACCTCGATGTTCCCAAAGTTATGGAACCGTGGAGGAGTAAGTTATTCAGAAGTTATTACTCGATTGATTAATGCAGCACTCAGCCGCACTCTTCACGTTACGCGTTAAGGTCACTTATTTCGATTGCTAGAGTTTTGCGATCAACCTTCATAAGTTTGTGATTGAGTAATTCATCCCATCCTGTCTGGGTCCAACCACTTGATGCAACCAACACTTCGTTGCCTTCGGTGCGGTAGAAGAGATCGTAATAGCCGGGAAGTTCGCCATGAGGAATTCGCTCATCATTATGTTCGTTAACTACGAAGAACTCTGTGGGAGTGAGGAACATGCAGTTTATGCTGGAGTAAACAGCGTTCTTTCGAATGATTTCTACTGCTGAACGGATGCCGCCCTCAACTCCATATTTTTCTATCTCCGTGACGATGAGGTAGAAGTAACTTTCGCTATCTGTCTGACCGCGACGAAGTGCATCAAACTTTGGCGCCACAAAGGGATTAATGGATTCTGGCGGAATCAAAGCCCCATTGTGAGTGAAGGAATAGTCGCGATAGGTAAAGGGATGAGTATTTCCCTCGTTGATTGCGAGTCCGCCGGTAGCCCAACGGAGGTGAAGGAGAGCGCCGTCTGATTTGAGATTATGCGATGCGGCATCAAAAGCCTTGCTCTCTTTAGCGCGCGTTGGTTCAATCAAGAGCTCGGGATGGGCTTCTTGATTGCAGGTAGCAATACCCCAGCCATCTCCATGCCGTGCAGAGAGCGCTGCAAATTCTGTGAACTGGTCGCCCGCAGCTTCAGCTAACGTCTTTTCATCAGAGGAGACAAATCCCAGCAAACGACACATCTTTGAGTCCTATCAGCTATTGGTATCGAAGAATACGTTCTTGGTTTCAGTGAAAGCATCAAGTGCATCTGGGCCAAGTTCGCGGCCAAGACCAGATTGCTTGTAACCTCCAAATGGTGTCCAGTAACGGACAGAAGAGTTTGAGTTGACCGAGAGGTTTCCTGCTTCCACACCGCGAGAGACGCGAACCGCACGCCCGATATCGCGAGTCCAGATAGATCCAGATAATCCATATTCAGAATCATTCGCCAAGCGAATTGCATCTGCTTCATCTTCAAATGGAAGTACTGAAACAACTGGTCCGAAGATCTCTTCACGGTAGGCACGGTCTGAAGTTGATGTTGCAAGCAGAACAGTTGGTGCCATCCAATAACCAGGACCTTCAGGCTTATTTCCGGTGAAGGCAATATTTGATCCCTCAGGAAGGTATTCACTGACTCGATCGAACTGTGTCGCTGAGATAAGTGGACCCATCTCCGAAGTTTCGAGTTCAGGTGATTCAACCCGGAACTTCTTAACTGCGACTTCGAACTTCTCGAGGAAGGAATCCAGGACTGAACGTTGAACCAAGATACGAGAACGCGCGCAACAATCTTGTCCGGCGTTATCAAATACTGCACCAGGTGCCCCGGCCGCGGCCTTTTCAAGGTCAGCGTCAGCGAAGATGACGTTTGCGCTCTTGCCGCCGAGCTCGAGAGTCAGACGCTTCACCTGATCTGCGCATCCGCGCATGATGCCCTTGCCGACGGTAGTTGAGCCAGTGAAGACAATTTTGCGAACCAGGGGATTAGTTACAAAGCGCTCTCCAACGATGCTTCCTTTACCGGGAATAACGTTGAAGACACCTTCTGGAATTCCAGCAACGAGTGCGAGTTCACCCAGGCGAATTGCAGTGAGTGGAGTTAGCTCAGCTGGCTTGAGAACGACAGTGTTTCCCGCAGCGAGAGCAGGAGCAAACCCCCAACCAGCAATCGGCATAGGGAAGTTCCAGGGAACGATGATTCCAATTACTCCCAGAGGCTCTTTGAAAGTGATATCGATTCCATTTGGAACTGGAATCTGACGACCAAAGAGTCGTTCTGGCGCTGCGCTGTAATAGTTAAGACAGTCACGGACATTGCCAGCTTCCCAACGAGCGTTCCCAATGGTGTGTCCAGAGTTAAGGACTTCAAGTTGTGCCAACTCTTCAATGTGCTCATCCACGACGCGAGCAAAGTTGCGAAGGAGTTTGGCGCGATCGCCTGGGTTAATTGAACGCCAAGTTTCAAATGCTTTCTGCGCTTTGGCGATTGTCGCATCGGTGAGAGCGATATCGGCAAGCTCAATATCTTTTACCGGGGTCGCGGTGGCAGGGTTAATAACGGTATATGTGCTCATAATAGATAGTTACCTTACATGCGTTCGAAGTTACGGACGCGCTCCCAATCGGTGACCGCGCGGCTAAAAGCATCAATTTCTGTATCTGCCATATGGGTGTAGTGCTTCTGCACATCAGCGCCAAATGTCTTCTTAACCCATTCACTATTGGCCCAAAGATCACGAGCCTCTTGAAGCGATGTTGGAACACGAGAGGTTTCAAGAGCGTAAGCGTTGCCTTCGAAGGCTGGCTCCAACTCGAGTTTGTTTTCAATTCCATCCAAACCTGCGGCAACCATTCCGGCAACTGCGAGGTATGGATTGGCATCGCCACCTGGCACGCGGTTTTCAATACGAAGTGAGTGCCCTTGTCCGACTAAGCGAAGCGCGCAGGTGCGGTTATCGCGACCCCACTTAAGTGCAGTTGGTGCAAAGGTGCCGTACTGATAGCGCTTATAGGAGTTGATGTTCGGTGCGAAGAGAAGGGTGAGCTCACGCATGTGCGCTTGGATTCCAGCCAAGTAGTTGCGACCTAGAGCGGAGAGGCCATCACCGGCATCTCCTGCGAGAACTGCTGAGTCATCTTTTCCACGGAAGGAGAGGTGGATGTGGCAGGAACTACCTTCGCGCTCATTGAACTTGGCCATGAAGGTGAGTGAGCATCCTTGCTGTGAAGCAATCTCTTTTGCACCCATCTTGTAGATGGAGTGGTTGTCGCAGGTCCGAAGTGCATCCTCATATCTGAATGCAATCTCATGCTGACCAAAGTTACATTCACCCTTTGCGGATTCGACAATCAAGCCCGCGCCATCCATGTTGAGGCGAATTGCGCGGAGCAATTTCTCGACCCGAGAAGTTCCGATGAGAGAGTAGTCAACGTTGTATTGGTTTGCAGGTACTAAATCCTTGTAACCCTTATCCCATGCCTGCTCAA
>CAIZHC010000190.1 GCA_903932705.1 uncultured Actinomycetes bacterium
AATTTATATTCTTCAAGGGTGTACTGCTCAAAAGGTTTTGAAGGATAGATGGCTGCATTGTTAATTAAAGTATCGAAGCCGCCCACTTCCGTTATTGCCGAACTTACCGCCGCGCGAAGTTCTGATTCATCACCAAGATCGACTGCCTTAATAATGAGCTTGCCACTTAACTCCTTTGTTGCCTCTCGCAATGATTCAATTTTGACTGGATCACGATCAAGGACAACAACTGTTGCACCTTGAGAGAGCATCGCGAGCACACCCGGAAGTCCAAGTCCTCCAGCTCCACCCGTGTAGAGCACCTTGCGCGACTTCAATTCACTCATGCTTTAACTCCATGTAATTTCCAGATGGTTGCGGATAAGGATCGCTACTTTGAATTGCTATAGCTTGAATTCTTGTTCGAAGTGAGGCGATCTCATCGCTTCCTTCATGGATGCGAAATATTGTGTGATAGTTCCGTTCGTCATTGTGTTCGAGCCAAATCAACTCATTGCGCTCACGTGCAAACTCTTTACCGAGTACATGATGAGTCGATGGTTCAATTCCTAAGGCGTATAAACCGGATTGAAAGTTCTGCCATTCAAATTGCGCTGGAAATTCACTCTTATTTGTTTCGATAGAGAAACCCAATCCAATTCGGTTGTTAACAAGTGCGCTCTGGGTCTTACCTTCAACATCTGCCGCCATTTCGTGTTGCCACACCTGTTCGTGAAATTGCTTTTGTGGAGCTGGCATCTGGTTATAACCAATTCCCTGCTTCTTGTAATCAGCACCTGCATGAGCAGCCCAGGGTGTGTCGACGATTGGAGCTATGTACTCAGAAGCTTCATCAAGTATCGGATATCCTATATTGACGTGGTAACAAAACATATGTGGAGTGCGATTAAATCCATGATTGATAACTCGGTCTTTAATGTGGATCTCACTCGTACCGACATTTACTTCGATGCGACGGACTAGATGTAAATCTTCACCGAAGACTGTTGCCTGCACAACAACGCCTTCGCAGTAGAGAGTGCATTCATCTCCACTCCAACTTTCGCCATAACCGATCAGCTTGCCCGGAATTGTTCCAATGCGACCGTGTAGCGAACTTGAAACAGTTTTGCGAGGTGAGTAATTAAAGTGATCAGCGTTCTCCTCATTCATAAATAAGGTGTGATCGAGTCCGCAGGTGATGAGCAATCCAGAGAATGAGCGGAGCCACGACAGGCCGCCCTCGCCCTCATATTCATGGAGAGCTGGATTTCTAAAGCCGGTAGGTGACTGCCAACCGATTGAGTTTCCTTTATATTCGCAGTCAGCGATATCAAATGAGCGGTCAATCAAGACATTGAACTTCAATCCAGAACCGGTTCGAAATTCCAGGGTTCTAATTCCGCGTTCAACGCCATCTTCCAGTGTCATCAACCGGACGCCGGCAAATTGAGCCAATGAGCCAGAGCGCTCTTCTATTTCAAGGCGAGAAAGTTTCTTCCCGAATAGATGCGCCACGTGTGGACTTTACTCCAGATGGTAAGAAATGAAAGTGGGCCCCGTCGGGCTCGAACCGACGACCCACGGATTAAAAGTCCGTTGCTCTACCGACTGAGCTAGGGGCCCAAGTGTTTGAAGCACTTGTGTGCGCTGAGGTTATCAGTCTGTTGGGCTGGCTCCCAATTTCCTCGTTATTGGTGGATTAATTGCTCGCAGATCGCTGCA
>CAIZHC010000191.1 GCA_903932705.1 uncultured Actinomycetes bacterium
ATCCACTGCTCGGTCTCAAGGAGAACGTCATCATCGGAAAGCTCATCCCTGCTGGTACTGGACTTGCTCGTTATCGCAACGTGCGTGTTGAGCCAACAGAGGAGGCAAAGGCTGCGGTCTATGCTGCTTACGATGAATATGACTTCACTCCATTTGAAGCCCAAGGCTCCGGTGAAGCTATCCGTTTGGATGACATCGAAGTTCGATAAATCTAGATTAAAGAAAAGCCTCGCACTTAATTGTGCGAGGCTTTTTTATTTCAAAATTAGGTTCTATTTTTTCTTAAGAAGGATCTCATCAGGACCAATTCGGTGTGCACCAAATGAGTTAACGGGAGCTTCAGTTGGATATCCGACTGCTAGTCCGGTGAGCAAACGATAATCGTCAGATACATCAAATTCTTTGCGGAGAACATCATCCCAAATAACGACTGCGCCTTGAGCGCAAGTGCCCAAGCCATGAGCATGCGCCGAGAGAACCACATTCTCGATCATTAGACCAGCATCTGAAGCAGACCAGATACCTAAACTCTTATGGATGAAGATGAATAGCTCAACTGGTGCACCAAAGAACTCATAGTTCTTTGCCCACTGTGCATCGCGCTCTTCGCGGCTTCCGCGAGCGACACCTAGTAGACCGTACAACTCTGCGCCAACTCTATTCGCGCGTGGCTTTAACTCCGCTACATATGGCTTTGCGCTCAAGCGATTGCTTGTCGGTAATCCATATCGCGATGTGATGAGCTTTAGCTTTGCAAAGAAATTTCCGTTGCGGCCCTTAGCAAGTGCATCCCAACGGGACAAGAATTCTGTACTGATTCGATCGCGAACATCACCAGTAGCAACAGCAATCTTGAACGGACGCGTGTTGGACCAACTTGGAGCCGTAAGTGCATCGGTGAGGATCTGATCAAGAATTTCTTGGGGGACAGGCTTATCTTTAATGAAGTCTCGTGTCGTTCTTCTTGAAGCTAAAAATTGTGAAACGGCGGCGGCATCTAAATTACTTTTGTGAGACGTCATGAACCATGCTTTCTAGATTAGTGGTGCGTGTAAACCACAATTCCTGCGGCTATAAATTGAAGAACGAATGCTGCGGCGGTAAGTGCGTGGAAGAGTTCGTGGAAGCCAAACCACTTTCTCGAGAAATTCGGTTTTTTAATTCCGTAGATCAATCCACCGAATGAGTAGCAAAGTCCGCCAAGTGCGATTAATAAGAAGACAGCGACTCCGCCATTTCTCCAGAATGAAGGAAGGAAGAAAACCGCTGCCCAACCCAAGAGAATATAAAGAGGTACATAAAGCCAGCGTGGAGCGTTGAGCCAAAGCACTCGCATCAATGATGTTGCGAGCGCCCCGCCCCAGACAATCGAGAGCAGAACGATGGCTTGCCCCTTATTAAGCAGGAATATGGCAAAAGGGGTGTAAGTACCGGCAATAAGAATGGTGATATTGGCGTGATCGATACGGCGCCAGACCTCTTTGGTCTTAGGCTTCCAGCCGACCCGGTGATAGAGGGCGCTGCCGGTGAAAAGGGTCACTGCGGCGAGGGTAAAGATGCCCAAAGCTATGCGGCCGCGCAATTTATCGGCCAAAGTGACCAAAATCAGCCCCGCGACTAAGGAAACCGGGCTCATTATGAGGTGGATTAGCCCGCGCAGGCGCGGTTTTTGAACCTCGGGGGCACTTTCGAGTACTGAACTCACGCGGTCAGCCTACGCGTAATCTTGGAAAAAGGGGGTGCGGCGTGTCGCCAATCACCTAGGGGAGGGCAGGTCTATAAGGGGTCCGTTTTGACCTTATGGCCCCGCGCAAGATACCTTTCTCCTCTGCTCCTTTGAAGAATCGAGCTACCTCCGCTACGCAATTTTTGCAAAGCATTTGCACGAAGTTGGGCAACACACCCGACCGCGTGGGTCGGAGAGTAGAGCGTGAATTCGATAGAACACACTGCACTAAATAAATAAGAAGTAATTAATTAATTACGAACTGGAGACCGAAGTGCCAACAATTCAACAGCTGGTCCGCAAGGGTCGCGCTGAGAAGTCATCAAAGACAAGCACTCCCGCACTTAAGGGAAGCCCGCAACGTCGTGGTGTCTGTACTCGCGTTTACACAACAACCCCAAAGAAGCCTAACTCTGCGCTCCGTAAGGTTGCACGTGTTCGTCTGACAAGTGGCATGGAAGTAACTGCATACATTCCTGGTGAAGGACATAACTTGCAGGAGCACTCAATCGTTCTCGTTCGTGGTGGTCGTGTAAAAGATCTTCCAGGTGTTCGTTACAAAATTATTCGCGGATCACTTGATACCCAAGGTGTAAAGAACCGTAAGCAGGCTCGTAGCCGTTACGGTGCTAAGAGAGAGAAGAAGGCCTCCTAATGCCACGTAAAGGTCCCGTTACTAAGAACGCAGTAGTTCCAGATCCTGTGTATGACTCTCCAGTTGTCACACAGTTGATCAACCGCGTATTGCTCGATGGCAAGCGCTCAACTGCTGAAAGCATTGTTTATGCAGCACTCGAAGGAGCACGCGCAAAGACAAATGGTGTTGATCCACTTATCACTTTGAAGCGCGCACTCGACAACATCAAGCCTGCAGTTGAAGTTCGCTCACGTCGCGTGGGTGGAGCTACTTACCAGGTTCCAGTTGAAGTTAAAGCTGCACGTTCATCAACACTTGGTCTTCGCTGGTTGGTTGATTACTCACGTTCACGTCGCGAGAAGTCAATGGCTGAGCGTCTAACTAACGAACTCATCGATGCAAGCAATGGTCTTGGCGCAGCTGTTAAGCGTCGCGAAGACACTCACAAGATGGCTGAAGCTAACAAGGCTTTCGCACATTACCGCTGGTAATCGCAGAAGTTATTTTCGAAAACTAATAGGAATTAAGGGGATCAACTAAGTGGCCGTAGAGACAGCAATCGACCTCGCCAAGGTTCGCAACATTGGAATCATGGCGCATATCGACGCGGGTAAAACCACGACTACTGAGCGCATCCTTTTCTACACCGGTATCAACTACAAGATCGGTGAAGTTCACGATGGCGGCGCCACCATGGACTGGATGGAACAAGAGCAAGAGCGCGGTATCACGATCACATCTGCTGCAACCACATGTATGTGGAAGGGCAACTTGATCAACATCATCGATACACCTGGACACGTTGACTTCACCGTAGAAGTAGAGCGCTCATTGCGCGTACTTGATGGCGCTGTCTGCGTATTCGATGGTGTTGCTGGTGTAGAGCCACAATCTGAGACCGTATGGCGTCAAGCTGACCGCTACAACGTTCCTCGTATCTGTTTTGTAAACAAGCTTGACCGTACCGGTGCTTCTTTCGAGCGCTGCGTCGAGATGATCGGTTCACGTTTGAACGCGATCGCACTCGTACTTCAGATTCCAATCGGAATTGAAGGCGGATTTATTGGTGTTGTTGACCTCATCTCAATGAAGGCACTCACCTGGCACGGCGAAACTCAAAAGGGTGAGGATTACACCGTTGAAGAGATTCCAGCTGACTTGGTCGATAAGGCAAAGCAAGCTCGCCATGACATGATTGAAACTCTTGCTGATGCAGATGATGAAATCATGGAGAAGTACCTTGAAGGTATCGAACTTTCTGAAGATGAGATCATCGCTGCAATTCGTCGCGCAACAATCGCTGACAAGTTGACTCCAGTTCTTACAGGCTCTGCCTTCAAGAACAAGGGTGTTCAACCAATGCTTGATGCGGTTAACCGTTACCTCCCAAGCCCACTTGATATTAAGGCGATTGTTGGTCACAAGTACAACAACGTTGAAGAGGAAGATTCACGTCAACCATCTGAGTCAGAGCCTTTCTCGGCTCTCGCATTCAAGATCATGACAGATCCACACCTTGGTAAGTTGACCTTCGTCCGTATCTACTCAGGTCGCCTTGAGACTGGTTCATCAATTCTCAATGCAACGACCGGTAAGAAAGAACGTATCGGCAAGATTTACCAGATGCACGCAAATAAGCGTGAAGAGAAGGATTCAGCTGGCGCAGGAATGATCATCGCTGTTATGGGTCTCAAGGACACCACAACAGGTAACACTCTCTGTGATCCAGATAAGCCAATCATTCTTGAATCAATGGACTTCCCAGATCCAGTTATCTCGGTTGCTATTGAGCCAAAGACCAAGGCTGACCAAGAGAAGCTCGGTATCGCTATTCAGCGTTTGGCTGAAGAAGATCCAACCTTCCATGTTGAGTCAGATGAAGAGACCGGCCAGACAATCATCTCTGGTATGGGTGAACTTCACCTTGAAATTCTCGTTGACCGTATGCGCCGCGAGTTCAAGGTTGAGGCAAACGTTGGTAAGCCACAAGTTGCTTACCGCGAAACACTCAAGAAGGGCGTTCCACGCCACGACTACACCCACAAGAAGCAATCTGGTGGTTCTGGTCAGTTCGCAAAGATTCAGATCGCGCTTGCTCCACTTGAGCCGGGCACTGATAAGCATTACGAGTTCGTTAACAAGATCACCGGTGGTCGCATTCCTCGTGAATACATCCCATCAGTTGATGCTGGTTGCCAAGAGGCAATGCAGGCTGGTCCACTCGCTGGATACCCACTTGTTGATGTTCAAGTAACACTCACTGACGGCGCGTACCACGATGTTGACTCATCTGAACTCGCCTTCAAAATTGCAGGTATCGCAGGTTTCCGCGAGGCTGCAAAGCTCGCTGGCCCAGTTCTCCTTGAGCCAGTCATGAGCGTTGAAGTTGTAACTCCAGAAGATTTCATGGGCGATGTAATCGGCGATTTGAACTCACGTCGCGGACAGATCCAATCCATGGATGAGCGTTCAGGCGCTCGCGTTGTTAAAGCCGTTGTTCCGTTGTCAGAGATGTTCGGCTATGTCGGAGATCTCCGTTCACGTACACAAGGTCGCGCAAGCTACAGCATGCAATTTGACTCGTATGCAGAAGTTCCAGCTGCGGTCGCTAAGGAAATCATCGCGAAAGTTCGCGGCGAGTAAGTAATACCCAACCAAAAACGGTGTTGGTTCTAACAGGGGCCAACAAAGAAAAACAGGAGGATAAAAGTGGCAAAAGCCAAGTTCGAGCGGAATAAGCCGCACGTAAACATCGGCACCATCGGGCACATCGATCACGGTAAGACCACTCTTACCGCTGCTATCTCAAAGGTGTTGCACGATAAGTACCCAGATGTAAACCCATTCACACCTTTCGATCAGATCGATAAGGCACCTGAAGAGCGTCAACGCGGTATCACAATCTCGATCGCACACATCGAGTACCAGACCGAGAAGCGTCACTACGCACACGTTGACTGCCCAGGCCACGCCGACTACATCAAGAACATGATCACCGGAGCTGCCCAGATGGACGGCGCGATTCTTGTAGTAGCTGCAACTGACGGACCAATGCCTCAGACCAAGGAGCACGTTCTCCTTGCTCGTCAGGTTGGCGTTCCATCAATCGTTGTTGCTCTTAACAAGTCTGACATGGTTGATGACGAAGAAATTCTTGAGCTCGTTGAGATGGAAGTTCGCGAACTTCTTTCAAAGTACGAGTTCCCAGGCGATGACACACCAATCGTTCGCATCTCAGCTCTTAAGGCTCTCGAAGGAGATCCAAAGTGGGTAGAGGCACTTCTCGGTCTCATGGACCAGGTTGATGCATACATTCCACAACCAGAGCGTGAAGTTGATAAGCCATTCTTGATGCCAGTAGAAGATGTCTTCACAATCACCGGCCGCGGAACTGTTGTTACCGGTCGTATTGAGCGCGGTATCGTCAAGGTCAACGAAGAAGTTGAAATTGTTGGTATCCGTCCAGATTCACAGAAGACAACTGTTACAGGCGTTGAAATGTTCCGTAAGTTGCTCGATGAGGGCCAAGCTGGAGAGAACGTCGGTCTCCTTCTTCGTGGAACAAAGCGTGAAGATGTTGAGCGCGGTCAGGTTGTCGTTAAGCCTGGTTCGATCACACCTCACACTGAGTTCACCGCATCTGCATACATCCTTTCAAAGGATGAAGGCGGACGTCACACACCATTCTTTAACAACTACCGTCCACAGTTCTACTTCCGTACAACTGACGTAACCGGTGTTGTAACACTTCCAGCAGGAACCGAAATGGTTATGCCTGGCGATAACACTGAGATGAACGTAGTTCTCATCCAACCAATCGCTATGGAAGATGGACTTCGCTTCGCTATCCGCGAAGGTGGCCGCACAGTTGGTGCTGGTCGCGTTATCAAGATCAATAAGTAGTAAATAGCAATACCTCCTCCTGTTCGGATGGGGCGGCCAAAAAACCGCCCCATCTAGGAAGAGAATTAAATTTAAGAAGCAGTAACTAGATAAAAGGAGAAAGACGATGGCGGGACAAAAGATCCGCATTCGGCTCAAGGCTTACGACCACGAAGTGATCGATACATCGGCGAAGAAGATCGTCGAGACTGTTGAGCGCACTGGTGCAACTGTCGCAGGTCCCGTTCCGCTGCCAACAGAGAAGAACACCTTCTGTGTCATTCGCTCTCCACACAAGTACAAGGACAGCCGCGAACATTTCGAGATGCGCACACATAAGCGCCTCATCGACATCATTGATCCAACTCCAAAGACAGTTGACTCATTGATGCGTCTTGATCTTCCTGCTGGCGTCGACATCGAGATTAAGCTCTAAGGAGACCTGACAATGACAACAACGCAATCACAGGGCGCTGCCATCAAGGGAATCTTGGGCAAGAAGCTCGGCATGACACAGGTCTTCGATGCAAATAACAAGATCGTTCCAGTAACAGTTATTGCAGCTGGCCCAAATGTCGTTACACAAATTCGCACCATCGAAAATGATGGCTACACAGCGGTTCAATTGGCATTCGGTGCCGTTGATCCTCGCAAGGTAACAAAGCCTGAGGCTGGTCACTTCGCCAAGGCAGGAGTTACTCCACGTACTGATGTCGCTGAACTTCGCACATCAAATGTTGATTCATATTCAGTTGGGCAAGAACTCAATGCAGATGTTTTCGCTGCAGGAGAGCTTGTTGATGCAACCGGAACTTCCCGCGGTAAGGGATCTGCTGGTGTTATGAAGCGCCACGGCTTCCATGGTCTTGGTGCATCTCACGGTGTTGACCGTAAGCACCGTATGCCAGGTTCGATCGGTAACCGTACAACCCCAGGTCGCGTCTTCAAGGGAAAGAAGATGATGGGCCGCATGGGTGTTGAGACAGTTACAACCCAGAACTTGCTCGTTCACTCAATCGACATTGAGAAGAACTTGATCTTGATTCGCGGCGCCGTCCCAGGTGCTACGAATTCAACAGTCTTCATCCGCTCTGCAGCGAAGAAGGCTGTTTCAGAAACTCTTACACAAAAGGCAGGTGCATAAGCCATGGCTTTGACTATCGATATCAAGAGCCCTGAAGGCAAGAAGGTTGGCGACGTCACCCTTCCTTCAGAGATCTTTGATGTACAGGCTAATGTGCCTCTCATCCACCAAGTAGTAGTTGCACAACTTGCAGCTGCTCGCCAAGGAACAGCCAAGACTAAGAATCGTGGCGAAGTTTCTGGTACAGGTAAGAAGCCTTTCAAGCAGAAGGGAACCGGTCGCGCTCGTCAGGGTTCTGTCCGTGCTCCACTTCAGCGTCACGGTGGTGTCTCACACGGTCCAGTACCTCGTAAGTATGACCAACGCACCCCAAAGAAGATGATCGCAGCCGCTCTCAAGGGTGTGCTCTCTGATCGTCAACGCGAAGATCGCATTCACGTTGTATCAAGCATCACTGATGCTCCAACAACCAAGGGTGCTATCTCAGCCGTTCGCCAATTTTCAGATCGCAAGAACTTGCTCGTTGTGCTTTCACGCAGCGAGGACATCGCATGGCGTTCACTTCGCAATGCCGAGAACTTGCACCTGATCGTCAACGATCAGCTCAATGCTTACGACATCTTGGTTTCAGATGATGTTGTCTTCTCTGAGAGCGCGATTCGTGAATTCATCGCCGGCCCAGCAAAGGCAGCTACTGCAGTTGCTCGTGAATCAGAAGTAGAGGTGTCCGCATGAAGGACCATCGCGACGTACTCCTAGCACCAGTTGTTTCAGAGAAGGCTTACGGCCTACTCGATGAGAACAAGTACACCTTCTTGGTGGCTACTGATGCTAACAAGACAGAGATCAAGATCGCTGTCGAAAAAGTTTTCAATGTAAAAGTCATCAGCGTTAACACAATGAACCGTCAAGGAAAGCGCAAGCGCACTCCTAAGGGTTTTGGTAAGCGCAATGACACCAAGCGTGCGATCGTGCATGTTGCTGCCGGTGACCGTATCGACATCTTCGGAGGACCTGTTTCCTAAGGGGAGCAGGACTAGAAGAAGAAGAGGAAGATAAAAAATGGCCCTACGTAAACTTAAGCCGACCACACCTGGTCAGCGCGGCGCGAGCGTTCCTGATTTCGAAGAGATCACACGCACTACCCCAGAGAAGTCATTGGTTCGCCCAATTCACTCTAAGGGTGGACGTAACGCATCTGGAAAGATCACCGTTCGTCACCAAGGCGGCGGACACAAGCGTGCATATCGTTTAATCGATTTCACTCGTAACGATAAAGATGGCATCCCAGCAAAGGTTGCTCATATCGAATACGACCCAAATCGCACAGCTCGCATTGCCCTTCTTCACTATGCAGATGGAGAGAAGCGTTACATCATCGCTCCTGCAAAGTTGAACCAAGGCGACAAGATTGAGAATGGTCCAGCAGCGGATATCAAGCCAGGCAATAACTTGCCACTTCGCAATATCCCAGTTGGAACCATGATCCATGCAATTGAACTTCGCCCAGGTGGCGGAGCGAAAATTGCTCGTTCAGCAGGAGCTGGAGTTCAGCTCGTTGCTAAGGATGGTCCATACGCACAACTTCGTATGCCATCAGGTGAAATTCGTAACGTCGATGTCCGTTGCCGCGCAACGGTTGGTGAAGTCGGCAATGCCGAACAATCAAATATCAACTACGGAAAAGCAGGCCGTATGCGTTGGAAGGGCAAGCGCCCAACCGTCCGCGGTGTTGTTATGAACCCAGTCGATCACCCACACGGTGGTGGAGAAGGTAAGACATCCGGTGGTCGTCACCCAGTGTCACCTTGGGGTCAGCCAGAGGGCCGTACTCGCAAGAAAAAGGCGAGCGATGCACTCATTGTCCGTCGTCGTAAGTCGAATAAGAAGCGATAGGGGAGCGACTACAAATGCCACGTAGTTTAAAAAAGGGTCCATTCG
>CAIZHC010000192.1 GCA_903932705.1 uncultured Actinomycetes bacterium
AATTGCCGGCCACTCGTTCAATAAAGGTAATTGGAACTTCCTCAATCGCTCGTTGGCTTCTGGCAGCAATTCTGACAATTTCTATTTGAAATCCATATCCAAGTGTCGTGATATTTGAGGCAAAAATATCTTCTACAAGAGATCGACTTAATCTTCTATAGCCACTCGTTAGATCCCGATATTTCAACCCCAATGTGAGCGAGGCATATTTAGTTCCTGATTTAGAGATGAAACGACGGATAACTGGCCAATTAACAACAGAACCACCTGGCATCCATCGAGTGCCCAAAACCAGGTCAGAATCAGGATTTGCGGATAGAAGTCGGGAGATCTCTTCAGGTTGGTGGCTGCCATCTGCATCCATCTCAATAAACCGTTTGTAACCTTTTTCGTAACCCCAATTGAACCCAGCTAAATATGCAGGTCCTAATCCACCTTTTTCACTTCGATGCAGGACAAAGGTATTGGGATCAGTCAGAGAATCAGCAATTGCGCCGGTTCCATCTGGTGAGTTGTCATCGACGATTAATATGTCGACTTCCTGAGTCGAATTTCTTAACCTATGAATTACATCGGTGATATTCATCGCCTCGTTATAGGTAGGAATTACCACCAAAGTATCTCTACTTACCAATTGAGCGCCGCCATCATTCGATCAATCGAGGCACCTAATCCATATCGCTCTTTATATTCCATGATTGCGGATAGATCGTTTGGACGCTTTGGTACCAATATCGACATATTGGGAATAGGAACATCGAGGGCGCAATGCACCAACTTGGGTGCGATCGCCACGTAATCACTACCTTCTATTAACTTCTTTCGTAGTGCGGGAGTTAACCGATCATCATCAGCCTGAGCAGCAGACAAAGCCTCTTCAATGCTCTCGAAGTTGTTAGCGATATGGGCCGCACCTTTCTCCCCAATTCCCCTCACTCCGGGTAATCCGTCGGAGGCATCTCCCCTGATCATTGCGAAGAGGGCATACCGCTCCCCTGGTATTTCATAGCGAGCTTTAATCCACGCGCGGTCCACGAGATCGTGATTAGAAATTCCCTTAGCAAGGTAGACAACTTTCACGCGGCGCTTGTCATCGACCAATTGAAAGAGATCGCGATCGCCGGTTGCCACAAAGGTAGGGCCTCGCTCTTTGACGCTAAAAGTTGCCATGATGTCATCAGCTTCATAATCATCAACACCAACCATCGGAATTCCGAAAGCCTCCAAAATATCGAGCAAGATTGGAATCTGTGGACCGAGTGTGTCTGGCTCTTCCTCTTCGCCACTCTCATCAACACGATTCGCTTTGTAACCAGGAAAAAGGTCGACTCTCCAACTTGGCCGCCAATCACCCTCTAAACATGCAACGAGTCGGGAAGGTTGGTATTGAGTGATGAGACGTGCAGACATATCCAGATAACCCTTAATTGCATTAATGGGTTCGCCTTGCGGAGATAGAAGGGTATCTGGCATTCCAAAGTAGGCGCGATACCAGAGTGATGCGCTATCTAGGAGTAAGAGTGTCATCCAACCATCCCCGCATAAGAAACAATTCCACGATCAATTCTGCGCAGCGCATTTTCTACAGTTTGCGCCAAGTGCGGAGAGGCATTTCCAATTTGTCGAAGCAGATCAATAATTTGCTTCATGGATCGAACAAAGTCTCCAACCGTTAACTCGGTGCCTCGCAATATTGATGAAAGTGAATGTCCGCTCGCCCATCGATATGAAGCCCAACAGAATGCCAGATCAGGTTCACGCATTGGCTCTAACCCGATCTCAATCTCGTCGGCGTTAATCACCGACCAATGATGGATTAAGTCATTGAGAGATTCCTCAACAGCGCCTTTGGGAATCTTGGGAGATTCATCGCGCCTGGCTTCAAAGACGAGCGCAGAGAGCACAGAAACCATCTCTGGTCCATCGAGAGTATCGAAACTTCCCCGCTTGATGAGCTCTGCAATCAGGAGATCAGTCTCTCCGTAGATTTTGGCGAGCAAACTCCCCCACTCGGTGATGAGTCCATTCTGCAGATAGCCAGAGCGTTCCAACATAATTTGAACTTTATCGAATCTCTTAGCGATGAGATCAGTCCGATTACTTACTCGCTCCTCAAGCCCCTTGGTTTCGCGTACCAATCTATCCACGCGCTCTGCAATTCTAGAATGTGCCTCTCTATCTCCACATGAGTGACATGGATGTGAACGCAGAGCTTTTCGTGCCGCGATCAGTTCGTCTTCCGCCAAGATGCGTTTGGCTTTAGTTAACTTGGCAAAGGATTTTTCGATTGCCTTAATCTCTGAACGAATCTCTGCATACTCTTCAAAATCTCCCATATGACAGATCATTGTTTCGCGAAGTTCTGAGATAGCCCCCTGATTACGCTTTATTTGTCTAGCTAGGCCAACCACGGCTTTATCAGCTTGATATTGCGCGAAAGAAGATTCAAGTGAATCGCGAGCAATCGAACTTCCAAAACGTGAAATCAAATTTATCGCCATGTTGTAAGTCGGTTTAAAGCTGCTTTTCAAAGGATAAGTTCGAGTAGAGGCAAGTCCGGCGACAGAACCAGAATCAATCTCTTTGCTCCACAGGATTACTGCATTTCCTTCAATATCAATTCCGCGACGACCTGCTCTTCCGGTCAACTGAGTAAATTCTCCCGGAGAGATTGCAACATGTGCTTCTCCATTCCACTTTACGAGTTTCTCCAAGACAACGGTTCTTGCTGGCATGTTGATACCCAGCGCAAGCGTTTCGGTAGCAAAGACACATTTAACAAGTCCTCGTTGGAAGAGTTCCTCGACAGTCTCTTTAAATGAGGGAAGTAATCCGGCATGGTGAGCTGCGATTCCGCGCTCTAATCCATCAAGCCACTCTGCAAATCCGAGGACGACTAAATCTTCCTCTGGAATGTTTGCTGTTGCTCGGAAAACGACTTCGCGGATCGCACTTCGCTCCTCTGCATTCGTCAACCGAATTCCCGCGACGAGGCATTGATGCACTGCGGCAGAACACGCATTGCGCGAGAAAATGAATGTAATTGCTGGGAGTAATCCCTCTCGATCAAGTTTCTCAATAACTTCAGGACGACTCAATTGCTTAATGCTCGGTCCGCGATCATTCCATCCAGAATTCTTGCCTCGATTAGTGCCGTGGGATGAACGGGTGTTTCGGTAACTCTCTTTCTCCAGACGGACTATCTCTGGATTGACACGGCCATCATCAACGAAGAGGTCTAAAAGACGGTTATTGAAGAGCACGTGTTGGTAGAGCGGTACTGGTCTGGTTTCAGAGACGATAACGTCCGTATTGCCACGTACTTCGTTGAGCCAATCACCAAATTCTTCAGCATTTGAAACGGTCGCAGATAGTGAGGCGACTTGGGTGGTCTCAGGTAGATGAATCAAGATCTCTTCCCATACAGCGCCGCGGAACTTATCGGCCAGGTAGTGGACTTCATCCATCACGACGTACTGCAGGTTATTGAGAGTCCTAGAATCTGCGTAAATCATATTTCGCAAGACTTCCGTGGTCATCACGACAATATTTGCATCTGAATTTATGCTGGTGTCACCTGTGAGGAGACCAACATTTGAATCCCCGAACATCTCTTTAAAATCTGAGTATTTTTGATTTGAAAGCGCTTTGATTGGTGCGGTGTAAAAACACTTTTTGCCTTGCTTCATAGCAAGGAAGGCGGCGAACTCTCCCACCACAGTTTTGCCAGCGCCGGTCGGGGCAGCGACAAGTACGCCTTTACCTGATTCAAGGCTATGGCAACCGCTGATTTGAAATTCGTCGAGCGGGAAGTCGAAGTTCGAGGCGAACTCATTAGTTAATGTGAAGGAATTGCGAGCCTTGGCAGCGGCATACCTTTCTGCCGGACTACTCATATTTTATATACCTGCAGGGATCTCTCTGAGATTGCTATGTTAATTGGAAGGCCCGAAATTCTCTCACCATCGGCATAGGCATGAGTTTTGCCTGATATCTCGATCTTCTCTCCCGAGTAAAAATGAACTCTAGGGTGTTTGATATGAGTTCCGAAAAATACGCGCGGGAAGACCAGCAGAAGGCGAAATGGATTAACTCGATCAACGACCATCACATCGAGTAAACCATCGTCATGGCTTGCGTGGGGAACTATCTTCATCCCTCCACCATAACTGGTTCCATTGGCAACACAGACGAGCATCGCCTCCTGTGAAATCACTTCGCCATCAACCTTGAGCGTGAAATCGATTGCTCTAAATTTCCAAACTTCAAGAAGTACGGCAATTACATATTTGATGGAGCCGCGAATTACTTTGAAATCATTCGCTCTCTCATTAACCACCGAATCAAAACCAGTGCTTAAAATCTGAACAAAAGGTGTTGTACCGCCATCGTGTTCGATAGCTCCCACATTTATCTGGCTCGGTGCTTGAGAGAGAGGGAGTTCGAGAATTTTATGAAGTTTCTTCCCATGTAATCCGATTGTGCGCGCAAAGTCATTGCCAGTTCCTGCGGGAACCACCAATAAAGGAATATTGTGCTTGAGAAGCAAAGGCAGGAGGTCGTGTATCAAGCCATCGCCACCAACACAGATTAGGTATTGGAAATCATGAACTTCACATAGATCATTTATTTGTGTGAGTGACTCTGCGAGTGAAGTGGCTTGCACGAAATGTATTTCATGATCATGTTTTGAGAAGTGGGAACGAACTCGCTCCCCCATGGTCGACCCTTTGCCACCACCCGCCTTGGGGTTAATGACCGCTAGCGCTTTCACTCTACGATCTTAGAAGCCCGGCGACGATCGTTGAGCAAGGCGATACCGCCTGCCGCGAAATAAAATCCAACAAGTGGCAGTGCGAGTAGTCCCATAGTTAATGGGTCACTTGTTGGTACAAATGTCGCAGAGAAGAGAGTGATTCCAAAGACCGCGAAACGCCATGGCTTCAAAATTGCTTTACCGGAGAGAACTCCCCCGAAGTTAAGA
>CAIZHC010000193.1 GCA_903932705.1 uncultured Actinomycetes bacterium
GCCGCGCCATTCAAGGTCGGCTAAGAGTTCAGCAGTCATGCGCCCATCATGCCCGAAAAGCGTTTACGCTCGCTGGCAATCCAGCTCGAATATCCGCGAATTTTCGCCTCTAACTGTGTGATCTGAGCAGTCACACTCTTCGAGGATGTGCCATTGATCGAGCCCCTCGAGTCAATTGCGCTCTTGGCAGATAGTGTCTGGCGAAGTTCACTGCCTAACCTGCTGTCAATGCCCGCAAAATCACTATCGCTTAACTCATGGACTTCAACTCCCTTGGATTCGGCAAGGGCTACAGATTTTCCAGAGATCTCATGGGCTTGTGCAAATGGAACTGATGCTCGCACCAAAAAGTCAGCAATCTCCGTAGCAAGAGCGTGACCGTCTAGAACGCCAGCTGAGATTGCCTCTCCGTTGAATTTCGCGGTTTGAATCATTCCCCGCAGCGCAGGAAGAATCGTGAGAAGCTCTTCAACAGAATCAAAGATTGGCTCTTTATCTTCCTGTAGGTCGCGGTTGTAAGCGAATGGCAGACCTTTGAGTGTTACGAGCAGAGTTGTCAGATTTCCAATGAATCGACCCGCCTTACCTCGGGCAAGTTCGGCAATATCGGGATTCTTCTTCTGCGGCATTATCGATGAACCAGTTGAGAAGGCATCATCTAAGGTGACCCAACCAAATTCCTGAGTATTCCAGATTGTGAACTCCTCCCCTATGCGTGAGAGGTGAACTCCAAGCATCGCAAAGATAAAGAGTGCTTCGGCAACAAAATCTCTATCGCTGACAGCATCAATACTGTTGCGGGTCACTCCCGCAAATGCGAGATCTGCAGCGATAATTTCCGGATTTGGCACGAGAGAGGAACCAGCCAGGGCGCCTGAACCAAGTGGTGAGATCGAATTGCGCGATAACCAATCTTTCATTCGGTCTACATCGCGGAGTAGGGCGTGTGAATGCTTTGCCAATTCATGAGAGAAGAGAATTGGTTGCGCATGTTGCAAGTGGGTGAACCCAGGCGCGACAAGATCTATATTTGCCTTTGCAGCTTCATCAATTGCTGTCGCTAGGTCAACAACTTCATGAGCCACCTCTAAGAGGTGATCAATGAGATACAACTTGAAATCGGTTACTACTAGATCATTTCGAGAGCGACCTGCTCTAAAGGCTCCCCCAAGTTCGCCAAGTTTGGCAACGAGACCACGTTCAATTGCACTGTGCACATCTTCGTCTGCGTCGCTGTAAGTGAATGAGCCAGAGGCGACTTCAGATGCGAGTTCTTGGAGAGAAGAAGTAATTGAATCAGCAGCCTCTGCCGCCAGAATTCCCGCCCGCTTAAGTCCAGCTACATGAGCGATGTTGACTCGAATATCGTAAGGAGCCAATCTCCAATCGAAATGCACGCTACGAGATAACTTCGCTACCGATTCATTTGGACCCTCTGAAAAACGTCCACCCCATAAAGCCATTATTTTCCCTTTCCAAAGGATCCGTGATTTCCAAATGTTGAAGCTAACTCATGTGCCAAATCATCTCCTCCATCAGCACGAGAGGAGATAACCAAGACTGTGTCATCCCCAGCAATAGTTCCTATTGCTGAAGGAAGTTCGCGTGCAACAATCGCTGCATCGAGAGTGCTTGCGAGAAATTGTGCCGCTGCAGGTGGGGTCCTGATTACGACAGTGTTTCCACTAGCGGCAATCGAAAGGATGAGATTTGCCCGCGAAATATCCTCACTGTTAGAACCCAACACATATTGCATCTGACCATTAGCCCCCTTGGCGCGCATCGCTCCCAGTTCTTGTAAATCGCGGCTAGCAGTCGCCTGGGTTACCTCGAATCCTGCTGAGCTAAGTTCCTTCACTACATCTGCCTGAGAGTGAATCTTTCCCGCTCTGATAAGAGATGTAAGAATTTGCTTACGCTTCTCGCTCTGATTGCTAAGTGACTTAACCATTGAGAACCTCATTGAGAACTGCGGCGAAACTTTCAACAAATTCGCGGAGCTCCTTCTTGCTCACAGTGAGCGCTGGAGCTATTCGAATAACGTTCTTGCCTGGAGCATTCACTAACAAACCTCGTTGCATAGCCTTCGCCGATACATCAGATGCAACTGGAGATTCAAGAACTATTCCGAGCAGCAAACCACGTCCGCGAACACCGGCAACGCCAGGAAGTGCTCCAAGCTGTGCTTTCAGATACTCACCATCAATCATGACCTTTTTAAGAATTTCTTTCTTGACGATGAAATCAATGACAGCATTTGCAGCGGCACACGACATCGGATTTCCGCCAAAGGTTGATCCATGCTCGCCCGGTTTAAATGCGGGTACTCGGTCACCGAGCGTGATCATCGCACCTAACGGCAATCCGCCACCAAGTCCCTTAGCAAGGGGTGATGATGTCGGGGCGAATGTCTTCACCCTCATAACCGAACC
>CAIZHC010000194.1 GCA_903932705.1 uncultured Actinomycetes bacterium
ACATCCATGATGAATGCCCCCATCGCGGACTCAGAACCTGCAAGATACTTCAACTTTCCTGGCGCTCTACGAATACTTGTGATCTGCCAGTGCAATCCTAGAAATTCTCGACCTTCTCGTACCGGAGCTTGATGCCAAGCTGCGATATAGGCCATCTGAATTCCAAATACCCCATCAAGTCTGAGCAAAACCTCTTTAGCGATTGCAGGGAATGCATCTGCAACCTCATCAGAGAGCGCAGCAAGATCTGGCACAAATTTCTTTGGCGCAATATGAATCTCATATGGATATCTCGCGGCATATGGAACATAGGCAACCCAATGTTCATTCTCCGCAATGATGCGCACTTCATCTTTAATTTCCCGTTCAATGATCGATGTGAGAAGCGGCTTCTTCTCTCGCTCAAAGTGCTCTTTAGCAACCTGCAACATCTTGGCGGTGCGAGGAGTGATGAAGGGGTATGAATAAATCTGACCGTGCGGATGGTTGAGAGTTACTCCAACCTCCTCACCGCGATTTTCAAATACAAAAACCTGCTCGACATAATCTAACTTTGAAATTTCGCGGGTGCGGTCAATCCATGCGGCCATGACCGTGCGCATCTGCGCGAGTTCTAAACTTCCAAAACTTCCCTCATGTTGATCGGAAAATACGACAACTTCGCAACGGCCGGAGGCCTGAATAACATCATCGCCCAATTCTGTTGATGGGGCAGAGAAAGATGGAGAGAGATTTTCAAAGACAACAACTTCAAAAGATGAATCTGCTATCTCAGTTCCAAAATCAGTTTTGGTGGGGCAGAGCGGGCAAAACTCTTTGGGTGGTAGAAAAGCACGACTCTGGCGATGCGCCGCCATGGCAATCCATTCACCGGTAAGGAGGTCTTGGCGCATATCACCGGGTAATGGGCGGGGTTCAAATGGACGAGAATCAATAGCGCTTCGCTCAACAGGATTTCTGTCAAAATAGAAAATCTGTCGGCCATCAAACATAGAAAGTTCGGTGCGCTTAACAAAGCTCATGCTTCAATCCTAATCCATTCATGCAGATGGCTAGGATTGCCACATGAATTCTTCTGCATGGTGGCGCGACGCCGCGATATATCAGGTCTATCCCCGCTCTTTTAGAGATAGCAATGGTGATGGCGAAGGAGATTTACAAGGAGTAATCGCGGGGCTGCCCTACCTCGCAGATTTAGGTATTGATGCAATTTGGTTGAGTCCGTTCTACAAATCCCCTAATAAAGATGGTGGATACGATGTTGCAGATCCACGCGATGTAGATCCACGCTTTGGAACTCTTGCAGATGCCAAAGAATTAATTGATGCCGCCCATAGCCACGGTATTAAATTTATCGCCGATATCGTCCCTAACCATTTCTCCTCAGAGCACATCTGGTTTCAAGAAGCCCTTGCCTCAGAGAAGGGGTCTGTTGCTCGATCTCGTTTTCACTTCTACGACGGCCGTGGCGAAAATGGCGAGATTCCACCGAACAACTGGATCTCAATATTTAGAGGCCCAGCTTGGACCCGCACTCCAGATGGTCAGTGGTACCTCCACCTCTTTGATTCAAGCCAGCCAGATCTCAATTGGGATAACCCCGATGTGATGGATGATTTTGAAAAGACCTTGCGTTTCTGGCTTGATTTGGGCGTAGATGGCTTCCGAATCGATGTGGCGCATGGTTCGGTAAAAGAGAATATTTTGGTTGATCACCGCGATCCAGAACGCTTAGTTGATGCGCTGCGCTTGGACTTCCTTGAGATATCTGAGGAAGAGCGTGCAGGCTTGCTCGGGGATATTCCATTCTTTGATCGCGAAGGCGTGCACGAGGTTTATAAGAAGTGGCGCGCCATTCTTGATGAGTACACCGGTGATCGCATGACTGTCG
>CAIZHC010000195.1 GCA_903932705.1 uncultured Actinomycetes bacterium
TGGAAGAAAAGTGCACCAAATGCCAAGAGCATGATTACTTGAACAATCATGGAGAGGAAGACCAAAATAGCTTTTCCAATGAAGAAGGCGATTGGAGACATTGGAGTTCCACGCAAACGTTTCAGCGCGCCGTTATCCCGCTCTATTGGAATATTAATCGCCAGTTGTTGGAAGCCACTGTTAACGAGGCCCGATGCAATCATTCCTGCGACGAAGTATTGACTAAAGGTAACGCCAGGCGCGATCGTATCTTTGAAGACGCTTCCAAAGATAAAGAGCAGCAGGACTGGGAAGAAGATAGTAAAGATGACTGATTCACGCTGGCGCATAAATTGTTTAATTTCAATATTGCCGCGCAGCAAGCCAAGGCGGAGAGTGTTCATTTTTGACCCTCAATCATGGTCAGATAAATATCTTCTAGTGATGGGCGAGTAACTGTTAGCTCAGGTATGTCGCCCTGAAAACGCTTCGCAAGTTCAAGTACATCCTCGGTTGGATTCTCCGAAATTTTAGAGTGGGTTTTTCCTTCTTCACTCCAGCTGATTGTTGCTTTTGCCAGGTGGCGACCACCGAGAGTGGCTGGTGTAGCGATCTCCACAATTTTGCCAGCATTGATGACAGCAACTCGATCAGCAAGTGCTTCTGCCTCATCAAGGTAGTGAGTGGTCAGAACAATTGTGGTTCCTTCGGCCTTGAGAGAGAGGATCAGCTCCCAAAATGCGCGACGCGCCTCTGGATCAAAACCGGTCGTTGGCTCATCAAGAAAGAGAATTTCAGGAGCGCCAATTATTCCGAGAGCGACATCTAGTCGACGACGTTGCCCTCCCGAGAGGGTGCGAATCTTGGCATCGCGCTTCTCGCTTAAGCCGACCAACTCAATGACAGAATCAGGATCTTTTGGCTTGGTGTAGTAGTGAGAAAAGTGGTGAACGGTTTCGGCGACTGTCAGTTCGGCGGCATCACTCGTCGATTGCAAGACAATTCCGATGCGATTGCGCCAGGCAGAGCCATGGACGCCAAGCGCTCCCGGATCTGAGCCGAGCACGGAGACGCTTCCACCATCCCGGGTTCTGTAACCTTCGAGGATTTCTACGGTGGTTGTCTTGCCAGCCCCATTCGGACCGAGGATTGCGTAAATCTCACCCTGCTCAATCGAGAGGGAGATTCCTGCGACCGCCTCGTACTCCCCGTACTTCTTACGTAGATCGAGTACTTCAATAGCGGTGCTCATGGTTTTATCTTGCCGTATTTGCAGTTGCATAAGCCACCCCAGAGGGCGAAGTTTTGCTGGGAATGCGAAAGAATGAGCGCATGAGCCCGCGTAGAAATCACCCCAAAGGGAAACGGACAGGTGGTCCAAAGCCCGAGGATCGTGATGTCAGCACCTCATTTCAGACTGTTGAAGAGCATCACGAGGGTATCTATACGGTTCGCAAGATCACAGGCTCGAGCTCATCCAAGCCCTATCGCTGCCCAGGATGTGACCAACTCATCCCCACCGCAACCCCGCATATCGTGGCGTGGATAGATGACGACTTAGAGAGTCGGCGTCACTGGCATACCGCATGCTGGAGTAAGAAGGATCAGCGCAAGCCAAACACGGAGCGCTCGCGCAATGCCCCTCGCTATTAACGATTGAGGATTTGAATAAATTTCTTGATGAATTTATCCACGAAAACCTTGCGATGGAAAGTTGTGAAAACCAGCGGAATGTTAAATCGAGTCGCAACTATCGCTCTTGTGTAAGCAAATTCGCGCAATCCTTCAGGCCCATGAATCCGACCATAACCGCTCTGCTTTACTCCGCCGAAAGGCATGGTTGGGGTCGCGGTAAAAGCCAATACTGAATTAACGGAAACCATCCCACAGTGAAGTTGGCTCGCAATCACTTTGCCGTGGCGCTTTGACCATACAGATGCAGCGAGGCCGTAATTTGAGGCATTTGCCAAGCTAATCGCCTCACTCATCGATGCGACGCTCTTTATGGTGAGAGTTGGGCCGAAAGTTTCTTCAGCAACAGCCAGGCTATTTTCTGGCACGTTTCTCATGATTGTGGGATAGACGTAAGGAGGTTGCACCGAATCTGCGCTACCAATAATGAATTCTGCCCCTTTGGAGGCAGCATCTCTAATGTGGTTTTCAATCACATTGAGCTGTCTTGGCATGGTTGCAGCTCCATAGTCTTTACCTGGGACAAGGTGGGACGCTAACTCTGCAATCTTGGTGGTAAATGCATCTGCGATTTCCTCGTGAACATATACGCGCTCGATTCCAACGCAGGTTTGTCCTGCATTCGCCATCGCACCCCAGAGAACCGCATTGGCTGCGCGATCGATATCGCAGTCACGATCAATAATTGCGGGATCAGTGCCACCGCACTCCATCAAAACAGGTGTGAGCTTCTCAGCACACATCGCTGCAATCTTCTTTCCGGTCGCAGTGGAACCGGTAAATGCAATTTTATTAATATCACTTTGAGTGAGCGCAACTCCAGTTTCTGGTCCCCCTGTTGCAACAAAGAAAACGTTTGCGCCAGGTGCAACTTTGTTAAAAGATTCGCCGAGCCAATGTCCAACACCTGGGGTGTACTCACTTGGTTTAAAGACAACTGCGTTACCTGCGGCTAAGGCATATGCAATTGAACCCATCGGGGTAAACACTGGATAGTTCCAGGGACCAATAACTCCCACGACTCCAAGTGGTTGATATTCAACATGAGTCTTCATGTTGGCCATTAATAATCCAGGTGCCCGGTGAGAGTTGCGCAAATATTTTGAAGCGTTACGCGCCGCCCAGGAGAGATGATCTATCGCAATCGCAATTTCAAGTGTTGCATCGCTAACTGGCTTTCCAGTCTCTGCTGCCGAGAGAGCGGCCAACTCGTCAATGTGTTCAGAGATGTAATGTGCCCACTCGCGCAAAATAACTTTACGACCCTTGAATCCAATATCGCTCCACTGGCAAGAAGCTGCTTTGGCTCGAGAGATAAGTTCTTGAATCGTCTCGGCAGAGGTATTTGGATAGCGCCCTACCTCTTCACCTGTGGAAGGGGAGTGGCTAATGATTTCGGTTAGCTGGCTCATAGGCTAAGAGTAAACTCCCCACCGTGAGTGAGTTAATACGTCCCAGCACAGTGCTTCCAGCGGTTCGAGAACCTATCTCTTTCACAACTTCTGATGGATTTACGCTCATCGGTGAGGTTGCAACACCGGAGGGACCAATTACCTCTTCACTCCTCTGCCTGCATCCAAACCCGGCTGGAGGCGGCATGATGGATAGCCATATCTACAAGAAGGCCGCCAATAGATTGCCCGCCATGGCCGGGATTCAAGTAATCCGTTTTAACACCCGTGGCACCTCGAGTGAGGCGGGCACTTCAGAAGGCACCTTCGATAATGGCGATGCGGAAGTTGCTGATGTACAAGCCGCCATTGATTACTCCTTTAATGTTCTCAAAGTCCAAAAGCTATGGGTTGTCGGCTGGTCATTTGGTACAGACCTCGCGCTACGCCATGCCAAAGATCCAAGGGTTGCTGGATTGATTTTGTTGAGCCCGCCGATGCATCGAACAACTGATACCGATCTTGCCTATTGGCAGCGCGATGGCCGTCCGGTGATCGCTTACGTGCCTGAGCACGATGAATATTTAAATCCCGAGCAAGCAGTAGAGCGGTTCAAAGATTTCTCGCGACTTGAACTAGTGCCCATCACTGGCGCAAAGCACCTATGGGTGGGCGAACCATTTGTTCATTTGATTTTAAGCGAAATCACAAAGTGGTTAGCTCCCGAGAGATTGCCACTCCCTACAGAAATCTAAGATTGATCTGCTTTCGGAAATACCACTTCATCAATAATCAACAAGATAGCTGCAGCAATTGGGACGGCAAGGATTCCGCCGACAATTCCAAGCAGGCTCACGCCAACGAGTGCGGCGATGATTGTGACAACTCCAGGAATGGAGAGCGATTTACGCATGATGCGCGGCATAATCAAATAATTCTCAATTTGGATATATGCGATGTAGAGAAGCAAGGTAATGACCGCATCCGTCGGACTCTTACTGAGAGCGATAAGCGTTACTGCAGTTATGCCA
>CAIZHC010000196.1 GCA_903932705.1 uncultured Actinomycetes bacterium
AGCTGCAGGAAAGGATCGCGCTGCAAAAACCGCAGCCCGCGCTACATACAAAACAGCCGCTCAAGGAATTATTACGGCTTATCGTCAATCAATCGCAAACGCGAACACCATCTACAAAACCGCATTAACTGCACTTAAGTAAAGAGTTATCCGACCATCTCAGAATCGCGCGGAGAATATTCGTGTGTGCAGGCTTTGTTGGCAGAATCTTCTGCGCAGGTATCGCAGAGCAAAATTAGCGAGTGACAAGAGATTTTGCCGCAGTTGTAGAACTTCTTGGTAGCTCCACCACATTTTTCACATTCACCTAGGACAGGTGTGTGATCAGAGAAATCTAAAGTCATACGCTTATCGAAGGTATAGAGCGAGCCTTGCCAGAGTTCATCATCGCCATACTTCTGGGCGTAGCGAACAATGCCGCCTTCAATCTGATAAACCTCTTTAAACCCGCGTTCCACAAAGACCGTAGAGAGAATTTCGCAGCGAATTCCACCGGTGCAGTATGTGACGATTGGCTTATCTTTTAGATGATCGTATTTTCCGGACTCGATCTCGGAGACGAAATCACGAGTATGTGATACATCAGGAACAATGGCGTTCTTGAACTTACCAATCTTTGCTTCGTAGCCGTTGCGTCCATCGAAGAAGAGAACATCATCGCCGCGTTCTTCAACCAACTTATTCACTTCATACGGCTTGAGGTGCTTGCCCCCGTTGATGACGCCCTTTTCACTTACTTCGACACCAACACGAGAGCCGAAATCAACCAACTCTTCTTTTACTTTAACCGCTAAGCGAGGAAAGTCATCGCCCGTTCCCTCTGACCACTTAAAATCGATCTTCTTGAAGCCAGGATATTTCTTGGTGGCGCTTACATACTTCTTAAGGTCGGACATATTGCCGCCGAGAGTTCCATTGATTCCATGCTTGGAGATCAGCACGCGACCCTTGAGGTTTAACTCATCAGCTAATTTATGTTGCCACAGGCGGATTGCTTCGGGATCTGGCAACGGCGCGAAGCCGTAATACAAGATGACCTTCTGAAGTTCTCCACGCGATGTCATGGCGCAATTCTACGGATTAATTGGTGGTGGTTTTTCCAAGCTTTTCACGCCTGCCCCAGTAAACCCAGAGGGAGAGAACTCCCAGAATTAAGGCGAACCCGAAGGCAATATCTTCAAGAGGTGCCGAAGCCAAACGCGGACCAATAATCGCGTGCTTGTCGTACATCACGATATTGCGCGAGGTGAGCCACCAGTTGGTGAGGAGTTGAAAGGGCACGATGATGGCGTACGAGGTCCAAAAGGCTCTTCGAAGAAGCAGTCGCGTGCGAACCAGATAGAGATCAAGGATTGCTGCCAGCACCACCGCCATGGTTGCAATCTGGGTGTAGCTCATTGCTCATCTCCGATGATCCAATGCGGGCGGCGCTTTCGAACCGCCTCGAGTGTCATGATCGCGGCCATCGGGACGATGATGAAGAAGAGGTACTCCTCAAGTGGGATAGTGAGAGGCCCATAGATTTTTAGAATTTGGGTGAGATCAAAGTGCCAGTGATGGCGTGAGATTGCGTAGGCATCCCATCCCACAAAGAGCGCGGCGATAGGCAGGATGCTCAGGGACATCCGCCTTACGCGGCGAAGTACTCCGACTTTGAGAAAGATTTCGAGCCAGAAGGAGCCGAATACTGTAAAAATCAGCATCGCCATATAACCCCAGCTGCGCATGGCTCATTATTTCAGACAATACCTATCTCGCTCGGTTAAAATCGCGACATGACTCCACTCCATCTGGTTCTTCTAACATTTGCTGTTGTCTGTGCCGCTTGTTGGATTCTCTCGCTGGTCACCAATGAGCACTCGTGGGTTGATCGCATGTGGTCTATTACCCCGGTTATTTATGTATTTGAATTCGCCAGGGGAGCGCACTTTCACAATCTGCGACTCAATGTCATGGCAATCATCGTCTTTGCATGGGGAGCGCGTCTGACATTTAACTTCGCTCGCAAGGGCGGTTACAGCGGTGAAGAGGATTATCGCTGGCCAGTGTTGCGTGCCAGCATGAAGAAGTGGCAATTCCAACTATTTAATATCTTCTTTATCGTTCTCTACCAGAACTTCCTTCTGGTCTTGATCTCTCTTCCTGCGCTTACCGCCTACGAACATCAATCACTCGGTTTCAACGGTTGGGATCTCACTCTTGTCGCGATCTTCGTTCTCTTCCTCATCGGTGAAACCATCTCGGATCAACAGCAATGGAATTTCCAAGAGAGTAAGAAGAAGCTCATCGCTGCAGGTGGAACGCCAAGCCACCGCTTCCTCACAACGGGCCTCTTTAAATTCTCGCGTCATCCCAATTACTTCTTTGAGATTTCACAATGGTGGATCTTGTACCTGATTGGTGCAAATGCGGCAGGTCATCTCTTCCAGCGCACTCTTCTTGGACCAGTCTTGCTCGCAATTCTCTTTATCGGATCAACAAACTTCACTGAGAAGATCTCACTCGGTAAATATCCAGAGTATGCCGATTACCAGAAGAGCACCTCGGCGATCATTCCTTGGGTTGCAAAGACTCGCTTACGTAAACAAAGCGCGTGAGAACTAAGCGCCAGACCTTCTGGGAGCGGTTGTGGGCATCGACCATCGTTCTCTATACCTTTGGCGCAACCTTCGTTGTGTGGAAAGCGCTCCATAAATATGGAGTAAATCCCTATATCTTCTTCGTTGTTGATCTCATCACTTCATGGTTCTACGGGTTAGCTTCTGCAAGGCTCGTCGTTGCAATCATTCATAAACGCTGGTCTGAAACCCAAAAATGGGGATGGCTCTCCGCTCTCAACTTTATGTTGCCGCAGATTTATATCTTGGTCTCCGCCAATCATGTCCCCAAAGATGTGTACATCATTATCTATAGCGTGATCGGCGTTATGGTCGCATTCGCCCTTGTGGGCATAGCAAGCCAACTTCGGGTTGCTCGTAAAGAAGGTGGCGCAGAATGAAAAACTGGAGCGGCAATGTAGTTTTTGAGGCGAACCTGATTGTTCACCCCGTTTCGATTGCAGATATTCAATCCGCTGTGAGGGCCGCCGATAAAGTTCGCGCCATCGGTAGCGCACACTCTTTTAACCAGATTGCTGCGAGTCCCGATGTGATCATCGCTTTTGATCACTTCCCAAAAGATATTGAAATCGATACAAGCACAAAGCAGGTCCGAGTTGCTGCCGGGGTCCGCTACGGAGAACTCGCTATCGCGCTCAACGCCGCAGGTTTGGCGCTTCCCAATATGGGCTCACTTCCTCACATCACTGTCGTTGGCGCAACAAGCACTGGCACGCACGGCTCAGGAGCGAAGAACATGAATCTCTCTGCTGCCATCACCAAAATAGAGTTAATTGATGCCAACGGCGATGAACTCGTCATTGAGGGTGAGGAGCTGCGCGCTGCCCGCGTGGGATTAGGTGCACTTGGAATCATTCATCACGTCACCTTGCAAGCAATTGACGCATTTAGCGTCTCACAGAGCGTCTACAAGGATCTGCACTTTGAAAGTTGGCTTAACAACTTCGATGCCGCGATGGGGAACAATTACAGCGTCTCGGCATTTACGACCTGGGGTGATTCTCTCGTCGATCAACTCTGGATTAAATCTCACGTGGATAGCGATGAGCTTCCAGGCGCAGAATTCTTTACCGGCTCACCATCTGAGGTAAAACTGCATCCACTTGAGGGAGCCGACACCGCGAGTGCTACAGAACAACTAGGTTCTGTCGGACCTTGGCACGAACGTCTGCCGCACTTTAAGTTGGATTTCATGCCGAGCTTTGGCGCAGAGCTGCAGAGCGAATACTTCGTGGATATCAACGATGCAAAAGAGGCGCTTCAAGCAGTCCACGCGTTGCGCGAACAGATTCGACCACTACTTCTTGTGACCGAACTTCGCACAATTGCATCTGACGATAATTGGTTGAGTGAGGCTTACCAGCGAGATAGTTTGGCCATTCACTTCACCTGGAAACCTGATTTTGAGGGAGTGATGGCTTTCCTGCCGATTCTGGAAGAAACGCTCGCTCCCTTTAAAGCGAGACCACATTGGGGAAAGTTATTTACTGACACTGGCTTTCACTTTAGAGAGCTCTACCCACACTTTGAGGAGTGGCGCTCATTTCGCAAGCGTCTAGATCCCGATCGTAAATTTGTGAATGGTCAATTATCAATCTGGGGTATTTAAAACCCTTAGACTTCCCGCATGAAGGTCGATGGCATCCCATTAGAAAATCTCCGCACTCGTACCAGTGAGAAATGGTCAGGTTTTGACCCTGATGTTCTGCCGATGCCCGTTGCCGAGATGGATTTCGAATTAGCCGAGCCAATCCGCAAACTGCTAATTGATCTGGTTACCAACTCTGATACTGGATACATGGGCAATACCGATCACCTCGCTCAAAACTTCGCGGCCTTTGCACTAGATCGTTGGGGTTGGACAGTCGATCAAACCCAGCTCTATCTCTGTACCGATGTCGGAGTTGGCGTGATTGAGATGGCCCGCACAGTGGTTCAACCAGGTGATCACATCATGATCAACTCACCGGTCTACCTCAATATGTTTAATTGGATTAAAGAGTTGCACTGCTTGGCGGTGGATGCGCCGATGAAGAAAGATGGAATGAATTACGCCTTAGACCTTGCCGCAATTGAGGCAGGATATAAAGAGGGCGTAAAGATTCACTTCTTGTGTAACCCGCAGAACCCAACTGGTTCAGTCCATAGTCGCCGCGAACTTGAAGAGATTGCAAGGTTGGCCAAGCACTATGGCGTCTATGTATTTAGCGATGAGATTCACGCACCATTGGTCTTTGATGAAGCAGAGTTCGTACCGTTCTTGACCGTGAGCGATGAAGCCCGCGAAATCGGAGTATGTATCACGGCTGCTAGTAAGGCGTGGAATCTAGCTGGTCTCAAATGTGCATTTATCATTACTGAATCTGAGCGAACTCATTTACTTGCAAAGAAGTTGCCTCACTCTGTCCGATTCCGCGCCTCACTATTTGGTGCACATGCGACAGCCAAGGCTTGGGAGTGCACAGAGTGGCTAGATGGAATGATGGAAACACTC
>CAIZHC010000197.1 GCA_903932705.1 uncultured Actinomycetes bacterium
ATAGCCAGCAAGGCCCTCAACAGTTGTGAGCGCAATTCCCGCTGGTAATTGCTCTTCTAGACCCATGGTTAATCCCATTCCAATCCGCCACGGCGCCACACATATGCATATGCGACGAAGACTGTAAGTATGAATATCACCATTTCAACTAATCCAAAGAGACCCAGTTGATTAAATGAGACCGCCCATGGATAGAGAAAGACAATTTCAATATCAAAGACGATGAAGAGCATTGCAGTGAGGAAGTACTTCACTGGAAAGCGTCCGCCACCCGCAGCTACTGGAGAGGGTTGAATTCCGCACTCATAGGCCGCTGCTTTTGATCGGTTGAAGCGTTTTGGCCCGGTAATCGCCGCTGCGAGGACAGAAATTGCGGCGAATCCAAACCCAATCCCGCCAATGGCAAGAATCGGGACGTAAGGATTCATGCTGTGAGCATACGGCTGGTTAGGCCGTAAGAATAGGAGGTGTGGTAACCGTCACAATTAGACATAGTTCTAGTGGAGAAGCTCTGCGACCTTAGAACCCAGGGTGAATGGGTCAATCGGATGGGAGATGACGGCTTCGGCACCTGACCATTTTGCAAGCCAACTATCTTGAGCCCGTTGAATAATGACCATGATGGGCGGGCATTCCACCAACTCATCCTTGAGAGCGTGGGCAAGACCCATACCCCCCTCGGGAACGGCTTCACCGTCGAGAATAAAGAGGTCTACTTTCCGCTTCTCACCCAGGTACTGACGTAGCGCGTCGGCGGTGGCAAAATCCACGACCTTGTGCTCGCGGCTCTCCCCTGGCAACTTCTTGCCGAGGGCGGCTGAGATGGCTCCGCGGACGCTCTGATCATCGGAGTACACGACGATTACTGGAGCGAGGGTCGACCCTTGAAGAGCGGGGTCGCCATAGACGGGAGCTGCGTTGACTGAATCGTAAACACTTACTTCCATATTTATGAGTGTAGTACCAACCGCGGGCCTTTTGAAGGCAACTTCGGTAAACACTTCGTTACCGGTTGCTAACTTCGAGCCAGTGAATCGATGAGGGGCTTGAACTCTAAGAGTGTGGAAGTTGGCTTATCACGCACCTTTGCGAGGTCATCCCACAGTCGAACACGTACCGCATCTTCTGCACCCTCTCGAGAGATGAACTCAATCACTTCCTCTTGATTGAGTGGTCCCCCTTGCATATAGAGGGTTTGCACGCTCGCATGCGAGAGTTTTGAAAGGTAGTCATGATTGGTAGTAACTAAATATCGTTTTGCTGCGACATGTAATCGAACAGGTTCACTTACTGTTGCAGGGAATCTCTCTTCAATCCATCTCGCCCCAACAATGTCATGATGTTTATCAACTTCAGCGTCATGTCCCCCTGCTGCATCATCAACTAAGAGATGACCAATATCGTGAAGAAGTGAAGCAACAATCAAATAATCAGGAGCTGAAACTGACTTTGCCAAATCTCCACACTGCAACATGTGTTCTACTAGCTTTACATCCTCACCGAGATATTCATCGCCTACACGCACGGAGAATAATTCTGAGATCTCGTTGAAGGTTTTGCTCATCGCTCGCCTTTTACTACCTTCTTCAACCACAAGAACCTATTGCGATCATCAGAACTTCCAGCCATGTTAGCCAGATCAAATCTTCCTTCACGCCTCTGCCAATCATTCGCCGAGAGGATGCGTGAGATTCCGGCGAGATTCACCGGGCTCTCGAGATTAGCAACTGCATCATCGAGTGAGAGCGGGCTTTGGTGATCAATAAGAGTTGTTGAAATCGCAATGTGACTCTCGTTCTCAAAGATTTCAACCAAACGTCCTTGCTGCGGCCAATCAATAAGCGAGCTGGTCATGATATGCCAGAATCCAAATCCATCTTCATCGCCGATGAATCGAATCTCGTTCTCGTGGTTATGACCTGCGAGCCAAGCCATAATTCGATCATGCTTCAATAACTCTGTGGTTAATTCATCAACGCAAACTCTGCGATCCATATTGTGGGGTGTGTAATCATTGTAAAGAGTATGAAGCGGATGGTGCGACAGAAGCAAGAAATACTTTGGTGCCACATCACTCAAAGTTCTCTTCAACCAATGGAACTGCGACTCGTCCAGCGAACCCTGCCAACCACCATGAATATTTACAGTGTCGAGTGAGATTACGCGAGTGTCACCAATATCTTTAAACCAGTATTTTGTGCCATGTATAGCGTTTTCAGGAGTGAGCCCATGTCCATCGTGCTGGCAACTTAAATGAATATTCGCCCAATCACTTGCTTGATTAAAACGACGACGCGGATCTGATCCGATTGGACGAGTCGCCGCACCATCGAGTGGTGGATACGCGGCCGGTCCAACCTCACTCCACTTAGAGACAAACTCTTGTAAGTCTAGATCAGGCGAGAGCTCAATGATTTTCTTATCTCCGGTTGCAACCGAAAGTAGAACTTCATCACTTGGAACTGTTCCCTGCAAGAGCGCATCGTGGTTTCCATGAGTTGCGAGCCAGCGATGTTTTGTTCCAGTCGCAACAAATGGCTTACGAACAGCATCCGTTAAACCTTTAACTGTTGGAAAACCGTAGAGCGCGCGAGGATAATCATCTTCACAACCTTCAGGAGTACCTTCAGGATTCCAATATGAGCGGTCATAGGTGGCGGGGTCGGTCTGCGCGACTCCCTCCCATTTTCCTTGATCACCTGAATCAGGAATTAATTCTCCGCCATCAAGGAGTGTCATATACCAATCAAGTTCATTTGCCTGCGCATTGTCAGTGACATCACCAGTGATTACGACAGCATCAATGGGACGGTCAGAGAAGAGACCAGTGTCAATGATGTTTGTGGTCTGAACCATTGATTCAAGAGTTTGTGCGGTAAGAATTTCCTGGGCACGATATGAACCAACGAGTCCAATCATCTCTGAAATTGGATTGTGTGGATCGGCAAAGCGGTCAACATTTTCTGCTCTTGCGGGTGACTGGGCATCGCAAATATGGAGATCACTTAAATGAATGAGGGAGAGAATTGGTGTAAGGCTCTCATCGATATCTTCGCCGCGATGCTCTTCGCCCTCTTCAACCTCTAGAGAACGCCAACCTAAATTATTTGGTGCGCCGCGGGTTATTTTCTGCCACGAGGTAAAAACATCAGACATGCTCAGCCATTACCTCATCGCTTGAAATCTTAAAGGCGATCCGATCGCCTATCTCTAGCTTTCTAACCTCGCGGCTAGCGATGTTGAGGTGAATCAATGGCGCACCTTCGACCGCAATTCCAACCTTGGTCATTGGCCCAAGGAACGACTTAAGCGCCACAATTCCTCGAGTCGCATCGGCGTCGTTTTCGCTTACTAACTCAAGTGATTCTGGGCGAATGATTACATTCACCTGCGCTCCTTCAGTGAAATCAGCGGCGTGATCCAAAATATTGACCTTTTGATTGAGAACCCGCGCCTTACCTTTAGCGGTGATTTCTGCTGGAATTCTGTTGGCTAGACCTACGAAGGTCGCCACAAATGGAGTGGCAGGAGAGTTATAAAGAACGATCGGCCGATCAATCTGCTCTAAGCGTCCGTGGCTCATCACTCCAACGCGATCTGAGATTGCCATTGCTTCCTCTTGGTCATGGGTTACAAAGAGGGTTGTGATTCCTAACTCCAACTGAATGCGTCTGATCTCTTCGCGGATCTGACCACGCACCTGAGCATCTAAAGCAGAGAGAGGTTCATCTAGGAGTAGGACGCGAGGCTGAATGGCAAGAGCTCGAGCCAGAGCCACACGTTGTTGCTGTCCACCGGAAAGTTGATGTGGGTATGACTTTGCTTTACTTTCAAGTGAGACGAGTTCGAGCATCTCCATGATTCGCTTCTGACGCTTATCGCTATCGACCTTGCGAACACGCAGTCCGTAATCAATATTTTCTGAGACAGTGAGGTTTGGGAAGAGTGAGTAGGACTGGAAAACCATTCCCATATCGCGCTGGTTGGCCGGAGTTTCGTTGTAGCGAACATCATTTACTAGCAGCTCACCGCTCGTAGCGGTCTCAAGCCCTGCAACAATGCGAAGCGCGGTGGTCTTACCGCAACCTGATGGACCGAGGAGTGCAACTAGCTCACCTGGTTGAAGTACGAGATCCAAACCGTCGAGAGCTTTCACGGAACCGAAGTGGCGGCTTAAGCCACGTAGTTCAAGGGTTGCGCTGTTGCGTTCGCTCTGGTTCATTCATCCACCTCTACACGTTGATCACCCTTCTTGGAAAAGAGTGAAATGACCGTCAAGAGTGCAATCGCACTCACAA
>CAIZHC010000198.1 GCA_903932705.1 uncultured Actinomycetes bacterium
GCATATCCTGAGTTCAACGACGACATCGAAAGGGTTGTTCTAGACCGCGGTGAACTCACATTGCACGTAAAAGCTGATCGCCTATTTCATGTGGCACAAGTACTTCGTGACAATCCCGCACTTCGTTTTGAGATGTGTTTGGGAGTAAATGGAGTCCACTATTTAGCTGATACAGATCGCGAATTGCATTGCGTCTACCCGCTGCTCTCGCTCACGCACAATCGTCGCGTACGACTTGAGGTAAGCGTTCCAGATTCCAATCCGCACATCCCATCACTCGTTGAATTGTGGGCCGGAAATAACTGGCATGAGCGCGAGACCTTCGACATGTTTGGAATTATCTTTGATGGCCATCCTGGACTCACTCGCATCTTGATGCCAGATGATTGGATCGGACATCCGCAACGTAAGGATTATCCACTCGGTGGAATTCCAGTTGAATATAAAGGCGCAACCGTCCCACCTCCATCAGAGCGCAGGTCTTACCGATGACACAACAAGATCCAGGTTTTCACGACGCTTACGCTTCTTCACGCGAAACTACCGAAGGTCGCGTCTATTCAGTTACAGGTAATGATTGGGATTCACTTGTTACCGAGATTGGTGCAACCAAGGAAGAGCGCGTTGTCGTCAATATGGGACCGCAGCATCCATCAACTCATGGTGTGCTTCGTCTGATTTTAGAACTAGAGGGCGAGACTGTTACTGAAGCTCGCGCAGGTATCGGTTATCTCCATACCGGCATTGAGAAGAACGCCGAGTACCGCACATGGACTCAAGGAACCACATTTGTAACTCGCATGGATTACCTCTCACCAATTTTCAACGAGACTGCGTACTGCCTAGGCGTTGAGAAGTTGCTCGGCGTTACAAACGATATTCCCGAACGCGCAACAGTCATTCGCGTTTTGATGATGGAGTTCAACCGAATCTCATCTCACATGGTTGCACTTGGTACAGGTGCGCTTGAGCTTGGCGCACTTACCCCGATGCTCTTTGCATTCCGTGAGCGCGAGAAAGTTCTTGATATCTTTGAGATGGCCTCCGGTTTGCGCATGAATATGGCCTACATCCGCCCTGGTGGAGTTGCACAAGATCTTCCAGAAGGCGCCTTAGAGAAAATTCGCGAAACTGTTAAAGAGTTGCGCCATAACTTTAAGGACAATGCAAAGCTATTGATTGGTAACTCCATCTGGTTGAAGCGTACGCAAGGCGTCGGCTATCTCGACCTCGCGGGTTGCATCACGCTCGGCATCACCGGCCCTATCTTGCGTGCAACTGGTCTACCTTGGGATCTTCGTAAGTCAGATCCATATTGCGGCTACGAAGATTATGACTTTGATGTCATTACCAATGATGGTTGCGATGTTTATGGTCGCTTCCTCATCAAGATGGAGGAGCTCGAGCAGTCACTTCGCATCATCGAACAGTGTGTTGTTAAATTAGAGAAGCTAGAAGGCGCTCCGGTAGTTCTTGATGATAAGAAGATTGGTTCACCCGCAGATCTCAAAGTTGGTCCAGATGGAATGGGTAACTCGGAAGAACATATCGCCCACATCATGGGTCAATCGATGGAAGCACTGATTCATCACTTCAAGATTTCAACTGAAGGTTTCCGTGTTCCGGCCGGTCAGGTCTATCAGGCGATTGAATCGCCTAAGGGTGAAGTTGGCGTGCACTTGGTCTCCGACGGTGGAACGCATCCATATCGACTCCACTTCCGTGAACCATCTTTCAACAATCTTCAATCTTTATCTGCAATGTGTGAAGGCAGCATGATCGCCGATGTCGTTGCAGCTGTTGCTTCAATTGATCCAGTGATGGGTGGGGTTGACCGCTAATGTCCTTTACACATGAAGAGCAAGCTGTGATGGATTCCATCATCGCTCGTTATCCCAAGAAGCGATCTGCGGTAATGCCGCTGCTTCACTATGTGCAATCACTCGATGGGTATGTCACAGAGCGAGGTATCGAAACTATCGCCGAAAAATTAGATCTCTCTACCGCTGAAGTAACTGCAGTTTCATCTTTCTACACTCAATATAAGAATGAGCCAGTTGGGGAGTATCACGTTGGAATCTGCACAAACACCTTATGTGCAATCATGGGTGGAGATGCAATTTACGACTCAGTCTGTCAGAACCTTGGAATTAAAAAGGATCAGACAACTGCGGATGGCAAGATTTCTCTAGAGCGAATTGAGTGCAACGCAGCATGCGATTATGCACCGGTTGTAATGGTTAACTGGGAGTTCTACGACAACCAAACACCAGCTTCAGTCAATGAATTATTAGATGGCGTAAGAAGTGGAAATCCACCAGCACCTACACGCGGACCCTCAAAACTTCGCACCTGGAAAGAGAATTCAGCGGTACTCGCTGGACTCTCTGATGGACTTGCCGAAGAGGGACTTCAAGCAGGCGGAGCGTCACTTCTCGGTCTTAATATCGCAAAGTCGCAGGGCAGCAAATGAGCACATTAAGCCCCGTTCTCTCAGCGCATTGGGATGAGCCAGATTCATTTACAATCGCTGCCTACAAGCGCCATGGTGGTTATGGAGCGCTAGCAAAAGCTTTGAAATCAACACCTGATGAAGTAATCGCTCTCATCAAAGATTCTGGCCTTCGTGGTCGCGGCGGTGCAGGATTCCCAACAGGAAATAAGTGGAGCTTTATTCCACAAGGCGATAACAAAGCTCACTACCTCGTCGTTAATGCCGATGAATCTGAACCAGGTACTTGCAAAGATATGCCACTGCTCTTGGCCAACCCACATTCACTGATTGAAGGAATCATCATCGGTTCCTATGCAATTCGCGCTAACCATTCTTTTATTTATCTCCGCGGTGAAGTTGTGCATGTCTTTCGTCGCGTTCAGAAAGCGATTGAAGATGCATATGCGGCGGGATTACTCGGTAAGAATATTTTGGGAAGTGGCTTTGATCTAGAGCTCACCTTGCATGCTGGCGCAGGTGCTTACATCTGCGGTGAAGAGACAGCGCTCTTGGATTCATTGGAAGGCTTCCGAGGACAACCTCGCTTGCGTCCACCTTTCCCAGCTATCGCTGGTTTGTATGCGATGCCAACAGTTGTTAACAATGTTGAGTCGATTGCATCTGTTCCATCAATCATCGAACACGGTGTTGAGTGGTTCCAGGCAATGGGTACCGAGAAGAGCAAGGGTTACACCTTGTACTCGCTCTCTGGCCACGTCGCTAACCCTGGGCAATTCGAAGCCCCACTCGGAATTACGTTGCGCCAAATTCTTGAACTCGCTGGTGGAATTCGCCCAGGACATCAATTGAAATTTTGGACACCTGGCGGTTCATCCACTCCAATGTTTACGGCTGAACACCTTGATGTCCCACTTGATTACGAAGGTGTATCTGCTGCTGGTTCAATGCTTGGAACCAAAGCACTTCAGATCTTTGATGAGACCACATGCGTAGTTCGCGCGACTCTTCGTTGGGTTGAGTTCTACAAGCATGAGTCATGCGGCAAATGCACACCATGTCGCGAAGGCACCTGGTGGTTGGTTCAGATCATGAAGGATCTTGAAGCCGGCAAGGGAACTGAGGCTGATCTTGAAAAGCTTCTAGATCTCTGCGACAACATAGCGGGACGCTCTTTCTGCGCGCTGGCTGATGGCGCAGTTTCACCAATCATCTCTTCTCTTAAATATTTCCGCGCTGAATATCTCCAGCATCTGAGCGAGGGTGGATGCCCATTCGATCCAGTTGCTTCAACGCTCTTTGAAACGGCAGGTGCATAAATGACGCCCGAGCAAGCAGTTGCAGCAGTGGACACTGTCTCAGCGGTAATTGATGGCGTTGAGGTCACCGTTCCTAAAGGAACCTTGATCATTCGTGCGGCAGAGCAACTTGGAATTGCGATTCCACGTTTCTGCGATCACCCACTTCTCGCTCCAGCCGGCGCATGTCGTCAATGCCTCGTTGATGTAGAGATCAATGGTCGCGCATTTCCAAAGCCTCAAGCTTCTTGCACCATGCCAGTTGAAAATGGAATGGTTGTTAAGACTCAGTTGACCTCTCCTGTTGCCGCAAAGGCACAAGAGGGAATCATGGAGTTCTTGCTTATCAATCACCCACTTGATTGCCCAGTCTGCGATAAGGGCGGCGAGTGTCCACTTCAAAATCAGGCCATGTCTACTGGTCGATCAGAGACACGTTTCGAAGGCGAGAAGCGCACATTCGAAAAACCAATCAATATTTCATCACAAGTTCTGCTTGACCGCGAACGTTGCGTTCTCTGTGCACGATGCACCCGATTCTCAAATGAAATAGCTGGCGATCCATTCATTACCCTCAATGAGCGCGGTGCACTTCAACAAGTTGGTATCTACGAGAAAGATCCCTTTGAGTCTTATTACTCAGGTAACACGGTTCAAATCTGCCCAGTGGGCGCACTCACCGGCGCTTCATACCGATTCCGTGCTCGCCCCTTTGATTTAGTTTCAGTTAACTCTGCCTGCGAGCACTGCGCATCGGGTTGCGATCTTCGTACCGATATTCGCCGCGGAAAAACTTTGCGTCGTTTAGCTGGCGATGATCCTGCAGTCAACGAAGAGTGGAACTGCGATAAGGGTCGCTGGGCATTTAAATACATCTCATCTCGTGAGCGTTTGAAGCACCCATTGGTTCGTGGTGCTGACGGAGAACTCCACGAAGCGTCATGGCCAGAGGCAATTGCTGCGGCTGCTGCGGGCCTTGCTGGAAAGCGCGTCGGAGTTCTTGCTGGTGGACGACTTACGCATGAAGATGCTTATGGATATTCAAAGTTTGCTCGC
>CAIZHC010000199.1 GCA_903932705.1 uncultured Actinomycetes bacterium
CTAAGGGTTCAAGTTCACAACTCCTAACCAAGACCGCTAACCTTACCCCTGAACGCACGACCCCACAGGTGGGCGCCCTTCTCAAAAGGCACCCCCCCCCCGAGGTCAAAATGCGGGTGTAGCTCAATGGTAGAGCCCCAGCCTTCCAAGCTGGCCATGCCGGTTCGATCCCGGTCACCCGCTCCAGTCTTTACGTGAGCGAACCCACAAGTTGAGACAGGTACGAACCTGCAAAAGTCACAGCATCTAAGGATGTGTCTTCAAGAGCCGCAATAGTTACCCCAAGTTGGTAAGAAGTCGGCACGGCAGAACCGTCCAGTGTGATCATCACGTCAAGATTGCTGTCATTTTCTCCAATCGGAGTTCTATAGGCGGTTCCATCACTGACCACGTAAGTTGTTTGAATAATTGGCGAACCGCCAACCGCATATGTCGTAATCCGCAGAGACACAAAATCGTTTGCTGCTCGTACTCCATAAATCATGAGGTGAACTAAATAATCTTTTCCAGCAGCAAAACTTCCAAATGCATTTGAAGTTACTGACGCCCCTGTTCCTGCATGCAATTGTTGGGCAAACGTAATTGTGCTCATCGAGGCTTGTGACGGTCCAGTTGCACCTGTAACGCCTTGAATTCCTTGGATGCCTTGCAGTCCTTGAGAACCGGTTAAACCTGTTAAACCAGTTGTGCCTTGAATACCTTGGATGCCTTGCAATCCTTGACTGCCAGTCAAACCAGTCAATCCTGTTAAACCAGTTGTGCCTGTTAAACCTGTTGTGCCTTGGGCTCCGGGTGAACCAGAACTTCCGGGTGCTCCAGGTGATCCCGCGGGACCGGCAGGACCTGTTGCTCCAACATCACCGGTTAAACCAATTGGACCGGTTAAACCAATTGGACCTGCGGGGCCAGCAATTCCTTGAGAACCATTTAAACCAGCAGGACCAACAATTCCAGATGTCGCCCCCTTCTCACCTGCTACTCCGTTCTTTCCATCAACTCCGTTGCTTCCAGATTTTCCGTTGCTTCCGTTGACCCCGTTAGTACCTGCAGGGCCGCGAAGAGAAACTGGTGCGGGCCAATGTCCATTTGCTTTAGGTCCATAAAAATTAAGCTTCAAAAGATCAATGTAGAAATCACCATCGACGCCGAGTGAATTTGTTGGTGCACCTTTGCCGTTGCGAATTGTGTTAGCCGAGGTGGATGTTATGCGTCCTGCCATTGGAACTTTCTTCTTGGTAGTTCCCGCGAAGGATGAAGTACTTAAAGTAGTAATAGAAAGTGAAATGATTATTAATACAGTGATGGAAATAGTTTTTGTTCTGTCCAATGTTTTCATCGACTTCCCCCTAACGGGGTGTAGGCATCCACCGATTGGACACATCCGTAAATTGTGAGAATGCTGAGAAGTAATTGGAAGTCTGAGGACTCTGTTCATTTATTAAGCGCAATGAGAAAATATCCCTGAGATTTCATACCAGTTATCCAAAATAACTCCCACGCTGCTCCCAGCATCAATCAGTCCTTTTTTAAGGCTATGAGAGTTACCTGCACTCATACGGATGTGAGGGCATCTGTAACGAACCGATTGATGAGAGATCATCAATCGAAAGAGGGAGAAAAATGAACACACGTAAGCCACTAGTGATCGCGGGACTTATTGCAGCGATCTCCATGGGAAGCATCGGAGTTGCTGAGGCATCTTCGAAGTCAATTCACTCAGTTTCAACATCGACGCCAAGTGTTACTCAGGTAAATCCTGACGCTGCTGTACTCGCAAAGCTGGTAACCGCAGGAACAATCACTCAGGCACAGTCGACTGCAATTCTTGCAGCGCTTCAAGCAGCTCATGACGCTGCTCGCCCACAAATGGGTGATGGAAATGGTGGCCAAGGAATGGGTCACCCAGGAGTAAATATCCAAGAAGATCTGAATGTAATCACCACAACTCTTGGAATTACTTCAGCACAACTCCAAACTGATCTTGCAGCTGGAAAGTCATTAGCCACCATCGCAGGTGCTAAGACTGCTGCGCTCATCACTGCACTTGTTACGGCTGAGACCACAGAGATCAACGCTCGCGTTACCTCCGGTGCAATCACTCAAGCACAAGCAACCACCTTGATTGCTGGCTTAAACGCCGCAATCACCACAGCTGTTAACTCCACACCACCTGTCGGTGGTCCTGGTCACGGACGTGGACATGGCATGGGTATGGGAATGGGCAAGGGAGCACCGTTAGCTCCAAGCACCACCCCAAGCAACTAAATCCAACTAGTCGGCGGACCTTCACCTGAAAATGGTGGGGGTCCGCTATTTTTTTGAGAAGATACAGGCATGCGAATCCACATCGGTAGTGACCACGCGGGCTTAGATTTTAAGAATCGGATCATCACTCATCTCTCAAGCCAGGGACACGATGTGGTTGATCATGGTCCGCACACACTTGATCCTTTGGATGACTACCCCATTTTCTGCATACCTGCCGCGATTGCCACCGCCGCTGATCCTGAATCGCTAGGAATTGTTCTAGGCGGTTCTGGCAATGGAGAGCAAATTGCAGCTAATAAAGTTAAAGGCGTCCGCGCTGCACTTGTGTGGAATGAGGCAACAGCGATTGCCGCTCGTGAGCACAACGATGCAAATGTGGTTGCAATCGGTGGTCGAATGCATACCGAGAGTGAAGCGCTAGCTCTTGTCGATTTATTTCTGGCAACGCCATTTACTCATGATGAGAGACATGTGCGTCGGATTGCACTTATTTCAAAATATGAAAATGAAGATTCTATCTAGTCCTTCTTGAAATATTTAAGGTCGGTA
>CAIZHC010000200.1 GCA_903932705.1 uncultured Actinomycetes bacterium
AACAACTGGATCTCAATCTTTAGAGGCCCAGCTTGGACCCGTACTCCCGATGGACAGTGGTACCTACACCTCTTTGACTCTAGCCAGCCAGATCTCAATTGGGATAACCCCGATGTCATGGATGATTTTGAAAAAACCTTGCGCTTCTGGCTTGATTTAGGCGTAGATGGCTTCCGGATCGATGTTGCGCATGGTTCGGTGAAAGAGCATATTTTGGTTGATCATCGCGATCCAGAACGCCTCGTGGATGCGCTGCGCTTGGATTTCCTTGAGATAACAGAGGAAGAACGAGCAGGCTTACTTGGGGATATTCCATTTTTTGATCGCGAAGGTGTGCACGAGGTTTATAAGAAGTGGCGCGCCATTCTTGATGAGTACACCGGTGATCGCATGACTGTCGCAGAAGCATTTGTCTATCCATCGAGTCGAGCAGCGAGATATGTTCGTGAAGGCGAACTTCATCAAGTCTTCAACTTTAATTTCATGATGCTGGGTTGGGATGCAGCGGTTATGAGAGCAAGCATCGAGAGAACCCTTGCAGAGTTAGTTGATGTTAAAGCTCCAGCAACCTGGGTACTTAACAATCACGATACTCCTCGAGTTGTTACTCGTATCGGCAGTGCTCGAAAGGCTCGCGCCCTCGCGATGTTAATTCATGCGCTACCTGGAGGCGTTTACATTTATCAAGGTGAAGAGCTCGGTTTACCAAGCGCTGATTTACCGAATGCAGCACGACAAGATCCAGCCTTTATACGAAGTGGTGGAACTGATAAGGGTCGCGACGAATGTCGTGTACCAATTCCTTGGCAAGCAGATGCTGAAAATTATGGATATGGAACGGGTACTCCGTGGTTGCCGCAACCAAAGGACTGGGCGCAGTACTCAATGGATGTTGAAGCAAAAGATTCAACAAGTAGCTTGGCGCTCTATAAGAAGAGCCTGGCACTTCGACATTCTCATCCCGCACTCGGCGGCGAAGGTTTAATTACCTGGGTTGACGCACCAGCAGGACTTATGCACTTCACTCGTGAGCATGGCCTGGAAGTTGTTGTGAATACAACTGATAGCACCTTCGAAATTGCGGTTTCAGGTAGGGAAATCATTCTTGAATCTATTGAGGGAAACCATCTCGCAGATGGTCGCTTGGCTATTGCTGCCAATACGACCATCTGGTTACAGAACTAATTACTTAACGGAGCCCGCTAGCAATCCGCGGACGAAGTAACGTTGTAGCGAGAAGAAGACGACTAGCGGAACCAAGATGGTGATGAAGGCGCTGGAAGTTAATAGCTCCCAGTGACTTCCCCATGTTCCGGCGAGACCCGCCAACTTATTATTGAGCGGATCAATTCCTTCGGTACCACCGGTAAAGGTGAGGGCAACGAGCAAGTCGTTCCACACCCAGAGGAATTGGAAGATTGTGAAGGCGGCAATTGCAGGCACTGAAAGCGGCAAGACGATACGACGAAAAACCGTGAAATGACTCGCACCATCAACGTGAGCTGCTTCCATCAAATCGCGTGGAAGCGACGCAATGAAGTTGTGTAGTAGGTAGATAGCGAGTGGCAGGGCGAACATGGTGTGAGGGATCCAAATACCAAGGAACTTTCCTGCGATGTGTAATGCGGGAATCACGGTTACAGATCCGACGTGAACACCACCGGTAAAGAGGTTAAGTAGTGGAACAAGAGCAACCTGGATTGGCACAATTTGCAGCGCAAATATTCCGTAAAAGACCAAGTCACTGCCACGGAACTTAACCCACGCTAAGCAGTAGGCAGCCATAGTTGCAATTGTGATTGGGAAGATAACTGCAGGAATTGTGATCACAAATGAGTTGATGACGTAAGGCAATATTCCGTTTGGAATTCCACTGACAGAACTAGTACTAAAAATTGCAGAATAATTAGACAAGGTCAGATGAGGGTGTAGGAATATATTCCACCAGCCGGTTTCGGAGATTTCTGCTTTTGGTCTAAACGAGGTAGCAAATAAACCGAGAGTTGGAATTGTCCAAAGAATCGCGATGATCCAGACAGTAATCGTTGCTCCACGACTTCCGAATAGTTTGCGTCCAGCGTTGTGTTCGGCAATCTTAGGAGACTTGTTTCTGGTTAAGAGGCTCATGCGATTGACCGCTCCCGACGTAGGTTATAAATGTTAAAAATCAGAGCTGGAAATACCAGTACAAAGAGAATGATTGCCATGGCGGCGCCTCGTCCTGCATCGAAACGAACAAAGGTTTCTGAGTACATCTCGTTAGCGAGAACCGAAGTTCCAAAATTTCCACCGGTAGATGCGCGAACGATGTCGAAGAGTTTAAGTGTTGCAACCACCATCGTTGCTAGTACTACGATGAAAGTTGAGCGAACCATCGGAAATGTTATTCCGCGGAACAACTTCCATCCATGAGCGCCATCAAGTGCCGATGCTTCCATTACATCAGCGGGCACCGCCTTAATAGCAGCGGAGAGAATGACCATTGCAAAACCTGCCTGAGACCAAATAAATACAATCATTAAAAGGAATGTATTAAGCGGTTGCGTGAGGAGCCAGTTTGTCGGCCCAAAACCTAAGTGACGGGCGAGCGAAGACATTAAGCCAACTTGAGGTTGGTTCGGGTTGGCGTATTTGTAGACGAATTGCCAGACGATAGATGCGCCTACAAAAGAAATTGCCATCGGCATAAAAATTAAAGATTTGGCCACAGATTCGCGGCGCATACGATCGAGTAGAACTGCGAGCAAAAGCCCTAAGCCGGTTGTAACAATAGGAGTAAATAGAATCCAGAAAACTGTATTTTTTAAGACGATTCTCATGCTCGGATCGGTAAATAACCATTTGTAGTTGGAGAATCCAACCCAGTGATGGGATGCGGAGCCTTTGAAACTAAGCAAAAATGTTCGAACCGCTGGACCCAAAAGTCCAAAAAGGAGAAGAAGTAGAGCGGGCCCAAGAAAGACAACGATCGCTACCGGCCGTTGCATCTTTCCGTTGGCTCGGCCAGCGATAAAGAAGATGACGGCTAGAACGGCAAGAAATATCGCAATCGCGCCGAACATCTGGCCAAGTTTGGGCAGATTATCGTGCCAGAAAGTGGACATGGACTCTCTTTCATCTAAGGAATTACTCGATCGTGAAAAGCTTTGTAAGGCACAAGATTAACGGGGAATTGATTAAATAGTAATGGCGGGGGCTTTATGCCCCCGCCATTACCGCAACAAGCTAGTTAACTAATGAATTAGTTACTTGCTGATGGCCAAGCTGCATCGATCTTCGCTGCAACTGTCTTCACAGGGGTTCCATTTGCGAACCAATCTGTAAAGCCTGTCCATTCTGCACCCGCTCCGACAGCAGCTGGCATAGCGTCAGATGCATCGAATACGAATGTTGAGTGTGGATCAGAGAGGTACTTAGCTGACAAAGCATCCAAAGGATTGCTGTATGTCGAGGTAGGTACGCCACTGTTTGCGCTCAACCAACCACCGTTTGAGCCAGCAGCCTTAACGCGGCTGATTGCCCATTGTGGTGTTGAGAGGTATGTCTGAACTTCAACAGTTGGCTTGTTTGAGTTGAATGCGAGGTAGAACTCGCCGCCACCCTCAACAGGTGTTGTTACAGCTGGGTTGATTCCTGGGAGGTAGTAAACCCATGCATCACCAGTTGGTGAAACAACAGAACCTGCAGGCAATGAAGCAGCGATGAATGAAGCTTGTTGTAGCTGCATGCACTTACCTGATGGGATACCTGTTACTGCATCTTGGAATGAAGTTGTAGCAATGGTTGAAACCTTGCCGACATACTTGGAGTTACCCAACCAGCCCCACACTGTGTTCATTGCGTGGATGATTGGAGCATCTGAGAACTTCACCTTGTGTGAGATCCAGTTGTTGTAGACAGTTGCACCAGCTTCGCGAACAACTACCTCTTCAAGCCAGTCAGTTGCAGGCCATCCGGTAGCTGTACCAGAACCGATACCGCCGCACCATGCTGTTTGACCAGCTGCAGCCATCTTGTCTGAAAGTGTGAACATGTCGTTCCAAGTTGTTGGAACTGAGTAACCGTACTTAGCGAATTGCTTTGGTGAGTACCAAACCAAAGACTTCAAGTTAGCTGAGTTAGGTGCTGCATAGAACTTTCCGTTTACAGAACCTAGGTTACGCCAGCTCTTTGACCAGTAGCGGTTGATGTTGTTGGTTACTGCTGAAGGGGCTGGGACAGCCTTGCCTGTAGCAACCATCTGTGAGATCAAGCCTGGTTGTGGAACAAGTGCGAGATCTGGAGCGGTTCCACCAGCAACGCGAACTGGAAGTTGAGATTCAAATGCGTTTGAACCGTTCCAGTTGATCTTGATGCCTGTGCAAGCGGTGAAATCTGCAGAAGCAGAAGCGTAGCGAGTAAGTTCATCGCCAACGACAGATGTGAAGACTTCAACAGTCTTACCCTTTTGAACTGCATAACCAGAACCAACGGTTGCGCAAGCAGCTGTGGATGTTCCAGCATATGCTGCAGGCGCAACAAATGTTGCAACAAGCGCAACGGTTGCTGTGGCTACGCCAGCAAGCAAACCTTTTTTGCTAATCGACATATATATTCCTTAAGGGGTTATCGCGGTCCAACCTCCCCATGAAGATTGATTCCCGCGGTGTAGGTAAAGTGTAAGAGGCGGGTACCCGCATGACCTAGTCAGAGCAGCCTAAGTAGGGCTAAAAATCGTTATAAATCAATAACAATTTGGTAACAACCGCCTTGGAACTCCCTTAGAGGCCGTTTGTGTTGATTACTCCCGCATACCAGTGAGCTGACTCCTTGGGAGTTCTCTTCTGGGTGTTGTAATCCACGTGAACAATGCCAAATCTCTTCTGGTAGCCAAGTGACCACTCAAAGTTATCGAGCAAGGACCACTGGAAATAACCCCCGATATTCACTCCCGCGGCAATCGCATCAAGCAGTGCATTGAGGTGTTTATCGAGGTAGGAGATTCGGCGCTGATCAATAACTTTTCCATTGTGATCTATGCCATCTGGATAGGCACAACCATTTTCCGTGATGAAGATCTGTGGCAAGCGATTGCCAAACTCTTTATGCCAACGAATCAACATTCCCGATAAACCTTCAGGTGTAATCGGCCAACCCATGTCGGTCAGTTCGCCAACCGGTGTTGAATCGATGGTGAGTCCTAGAAGAGCCGAGTTATCAAATTGAACGGTCTTCGCAGCATCACTCGCACCAACTCGGGTATCGAAGTAATAATTGATTCCAAGCCAATCATTAGGAGTCTGCGCTATCTCCATATCTCCAGGCAGGATTGCATCTAGGAATTCAGAGCCAAATTCTTCTATCAAGATTTCAGGATACTTTCCGTAGAAAATTGCATCCATCCACCAACGATTTTGGACTGCGTCAAGAATTGCTGAGGCGTGTGATTGAACTGGATCACTCGGATCATCTGCCGGGTAATTCGCTTGATTGAGTACAGGTCCAATCTTTAAATCGCCTCGGACAGCGCGCATCGCATTAACTGCGGTTGCATGTGCAATTACGGTGTGGTGAGCAACTTTAAATGCAGTGGAGCGATCAGCGATTCCCGGAGCGTGAACGCCCAATCCATGTCCGAGCCACGCTACGCACCAAGGTTCGTTGATAGGTGCAAAGTGCTTTACTCGATCGCCATAATGTTCGGCGACCGCAGCCGCATACTTTCCAAATGCAGCCACTGTCTCACGGCTACGCCATCCACCTTTATCTTCAAGCGCTTGCGGAAGATCCCAGTGATAGAGCGTGATGTAAGGAGTTATTCCTTGGGCAAGTAGGTTGTTAATTAGATTGTCGTAAAAAGCGAAACCGCGCTCTTCGCGTACCTCATCGCCATTTGGAAAGAGTCGGGACCACGAAATAGAGAGACGATAACCCTTAATTCCAAGCCCATGCATGATCTCGATATCTGCTGGATAGCGGTGGTACATATCGCATGCAACATCGCCGCTATCTCCATTATCTGTCTTACCTGGAGTGTGCGAGAAGGTATCCCAGATGGAAAGGCCACGACCATCTTCAGCCGCTGCGCCTTCAACTTGGTAAGCCGCTGTTGCAGCGCCCCACAAGAAATTAGTTGGAAAGTTTCTCATCTGAACTCCTTTGATAGTTTCTTAAAGAGGTAATGATTAATTAGCAGATGCTCGGACGGCAGCAGCCACCGATGTGACAACGCGTGGGTCAAAGACGCTGGGAACGATGAAGTTGGCATTGAGCTGGTCACTGCTAACACAGTCAGCGATTGCATTAGCGGCTGCCACCAGCATCTTGTCTGTGATCTTATGGATACGGCCATCAAGTAGACCACGGAAGATTCCAGGGAAGGCTAAAACATTGTTGATTTGATTGGGATGATCGCTGCGACCGGTTGCAACTACGGCTGCATACTTGCGAGCGATCACTGGATCAATCTCAGGTTCTGGGTTTGCCAGCGCAAAAACGATTGAACCAGGTGCCATCGAAGCTACATCTGATTCAGTCAGAACATTTGGCGCGCTCACTCCGATGAAGATATCTGCGCCAACCATGGCATCCGAGAGAGAGCCACGGAATTCACCTGGGTCACAGTTATCTACAAACCAGGTACGCATAACATCATCGCCCTCTTTTGTTTCGTGAACCAAGCCATCCTTATCGAATCCGATGATGTGCTGGGCACCGCTTGCAACCAAGAGACGAGCAACAGCGGTACCGGCTGCGCCAGCGCCGCTCATAACAATCTTGCTATCGGCGAGGTTCTTCTTAACAAATTTAAGAGCGTTTGAGATTGCAGCAAGCACGACAATTGCGGTTCCATGCTGATCATCATGAAAGACGGGAATATCGAGAAGTTCACGGAGGCGCCGCTCTACCTCAAAACAACGGGGCGCAGAGATATCTTCTAAATTAATACCACCATAAACAGGAGCAATAATCTGAACGGTGCGCACAATCTCATCAACATCTTGGGTATCAAGACAGACTGGCCAAGCATCCACATCAGC
>CAIZHC010000201.1 GCA_903932705.1 uncultured Actinomycetes bacterium
AACTGCGCCGAAGGCAATTACTCCAAAGCGCACAATTGATCTGACAACACCTGGTAAATGGAGTGCAGAGCAAGAGCGCCAGAGTGCACTCGAGATTCCAGTACGAGATGAGCTCTTTGATCAAGAATTAGCGGAGCAGGCCGCATCACAGAGCGATTGGGCTTCTAACCAGTAATAGCTAAATCCAACTTGGGAGCCACATTAATGAACTCCAGTGGCTGTAGGTGATGATGCTTCCCATAAAAAGTGGCAAGAAATAGATGAAATTAAGCACAACTAATCCCAAGTAGCCGTAACTTGCATATCTCCTAAATTTTGAAACTTTTCCATCTTCATCTGGCTCCAGTAATTTCGAGAGCGCATAAACGATAATCAAGATTAAGAAGGGTTCGAAAGCAATCGAGTAGAAGCTAAAGACAGTGCGCTTCTGCCAGTTAAACCAGGGTAGGTATCCCGCGCCAAGACTCAATAAGAGTAATCCGCTTTGCCATTCCCTGCGTGCAATCCAGTAACCGAAGGTAATCGCAATTGCTGCAACCCCTGACCACCAGAGAAGTGGAGTCCCAAGTGCAATAACTTCTTGGGCACAAGCACCTGTGCCACATCCATGTGGGGCTTCATAGAAGAAAGAGGTCGGGCGACCAAGAATCAACCAACTCCAAGGGTTTGCTGCATAGGGATGTGAAGCAGTCAAAGTTGTATGAAAGTTCCACATCTCTGCGTGATAGTGCCAGAGCGAGCAAATTGGCCTAGGAATAAATGAGAAGAATCCACCTGGTTGCGAGTTTGCCCAATTTCGATCATATCCAGAGTGATTAAATAGCCACCCAATCCAACTCGTGAAATAAACAAATCCGGGTACAAAGATGTACTGCGTCATGAACTTGAGTAGTTTCTCGCGGATTAGATTGCGAATTGGAGTTTCAACTTCCAAGGCTTTATTTCTTCGGTATTCGACATAGAGAGTAAATGCGAGATAAGCGAGAAGGTAGTAAACGCCACTCCACTTTGTCGCGGCTGCGAGCCCAAGACTTATTCCTGCGGCTAGATGCTGACTTCGCAGCAGAAAAAAGAAGGCTAGAAGCGTGAAGAACATCAAGAAGATATCTAGCAATGCAGTCCTAGACATGACGAGATGCAACCCATCGGCAGACATCAAGATTCCAGCGCTTAATGAGAGAAAGTAGTTATCAAATAATCGTTGCGCAATGTAGAAGATCATCATGATCGAAGCGGTGCCAACGAGCGCGGCGCTAATGCGCCAACCAAATTCGTGATACCCAAAGATTTTTATGCCGGCGGCTATCATCCATTTTCCGACAGGGGGGTGGACAATAAATTGCGCAGCCCCGCCTTTAGGCTCTAGTTCCACTCCATGATGTAGCAGCGAATTAGCATTTTGGGCGTAGTAGACCTCGTCAAAGACAAATCCCTTAGGGAAACGCAGATTCCAGAGGCGAAAGATGAGGGCGGTGAGACCAAGCCCAAAGACAGTTAACCGGTCGCGCAAGGCGTTATTTTCTAGAACCGGC
>CAIZHC010000202.1 GCA_903932705.1 uncultured Actinomycetes bacterium
CGAGACGCTCTTTGATCTAGCCGTTGGAGTTTTCGGAAGCGAACGGGTATTTAAAGAGAGCAATCTGCGTACCGCAATAACTTATGCGATGGAGCAGTGCACTTTGATTAACCAAGTGAGCGATGGCGTCTCAGCTGTCATCGTTACAGGATCTGTTGTGACTGCAGGGGAGACCCGAGCAATTGTGCGTTCAATTGCTGGCATCGAAGATTATTTGGAGTACGAGGAATGAGAGTCCTAGGTTCCGCCGTTCTTGTCATGGAATTTCTTGTGATGGATTTTGCACTGTTGCTTGCAATGGATAACCATGGAGCTGTCGCACTGAGCCTTGGAAGCGCTCTGGCAATCCTCATTCTTCTCACCGCTGGCCTCATGAAAAAGATAAGAGGGTGGTACCTCGGAACAATCTGGCAGGTCGCGATGATTGCCTACGGCGTAGTTGTTCCCGCCATGTATTTCCTGGGAACCCTTTTTGCTGGGCTTTGGGTGAGTGCCTACTTCATTGGGCGCAAGGGCGAGGCGATTCGCGCTTCACTGATGGCTAACCCGCCAGCCCAGTAAAAAGGGGCGGAAATACCCTGATTATTTGGCGATTATTTCTCAAGGGGAGTACCTAATACACTTTGCCCATGGAGAGAACCCTGATCTTGGTCAAGCCAGATGGCGTCAAGCGTAATTTGGTAGGCGAAGTTCTATCTCGCGTCGAAGCGAAGGGTTACACAATCGCTGCTTTGAAAATGATGCAAGCCGATCGTGCGCTCTTGCTTCGTCATTACGCCGAACACGAAGGCAAACCTTTCTTTGAACCACTTGTTGAGTTCATGTTGTCAGGTCCAATCGTGGCTATAGTCGCAGAAGGAAACCGCGTTATCGAGGGTTTCCGTAAATTAGCCGGAACAACGGATCCAACTACAGCAGAGCCCGGAACTATCCGTGGCGACCTTGCACGCGATCAAGGCACAAAGGTTGTGCAGAACATCGTTCATGGTTCAGATTCTGTCGAATCTGCTCTCCGTGAAATTTCAATCTTCTTCCCTGAACTCTAAGAAAGGTCTCTTGTGAGCAAACAAAAGCCGAGCCGCATGTCATTTATTGGTCGCGACATGGCGGTCGATCTAGGTACCGCAAATACGTTGGTCTATGTCCGCGGTCGTGGAATTGTTCTCAATGAGCCAAGCGTGGTTGCCGTCAATCAAGATACTGGTGCAATCCTCGCTGTTGGTATCGAAGCTAAGCGCATGATTGGCCGTACACCAGGCAACATCGTCGCTATCCGCCCACTCAAAGATGGCGTAATCGCAGATTTTGATACGACTGAACGCATGCTCCGTTACTTCATTCAGAAGGTGCATCGTCGTCGCTATTTGGCAAAGCCTCGTATTGTCGTCTGTGTTCCATCAGGCATCACGGGCGTTGAACAGCGCGCGGTTAAGGATGCTGGATACGCAGCAGGTGCCCGCAAGGTCTACATCATTGAAGAGCCAATGGCTGCGGCTATTGGAGCAGGTCTTCCGATCCACGAGCCAACGGGCAACATGGTCGTTGATATTGGTGGCGGAACTACTGAGGTAGCGGTTATATCACTAGGCGGAATTGTTACAGCGCTCTCAATTCGTATCGGTGGA
>CAIZHC010000203.1 GCA_903932705.1 uncultured Actinomycetes bacterium
AGATCTTCCTTCTCGAAAATCAATTTGGCGCGACCATTGTCAGCGAGCTCATATTCATTGGTCATGGTGAGCGCGCGAGTAGGACAGGCTTCAATGCAGAGCCCGCAAAAAATGCAGCGCAGGTAATTAATCTGATAAACCTGACCAAAACGTTCTCCGGGAGAGAAGCGTTCCTCTTCTGTATTATCTGCACCTTCTACATAAATTGCATCTGCAGGGCAGGCCCAGGCGCAAAGTTCGCAACCAATGCACTTCTCAAGGCCATCCTCATAGCGATTGAGCTGATGGCGACCGTGGAAACGTTCGGCAGTTGGCTCTTTAACCTCTGGGTACTGCACCGTGTTGACCTTCTTAAACATGGTGGCAAAGGTGACCCAAAATCCAAGCAGTTGTTGGGAGAAACTCTTCGCTTCATCAGCCATTGTGATTCTCCATTTCTACTTCAGCTTCAATCTCTTTAATGATCTGTGTCGTTGTTTCTCCAGGCAGGGCTGGAACTGGGAAGCGTGGTGCAGGGAGATCTGGAAGCACATTGGCCGCCTTCGCCTTCTCAATGGAGCGGTCATACACGGTAGTAGCAAGCATGACGAGGAGAACAACCCCGATGCTAAAACCAATTACCAATGGACGACTTACCGCCCGCTGAGACATTACGCGAAGAGTTGCAAGGACCAAGATCCAAACCAGACTCGTTGGGATCAAGACCTTCCAACCAAACTTCATAAATTGGTCGTAGCGAAGACGTGGAAGTGTGCCGCGAAGCCATACAAATAAGAAGAAGAAGGAGACAACTTTTGCGACGAACCAGAAAAGTGTGAACCAGCCGCCGAGCCAGCTCTCTGTGAAGGTGAGACCTGGAAGTGCGTGATATCCGCCCATGAAGAGCGTGGTTGCAAGAGATGAGACCGCAACGATATTTACATATTCTGCAAGGAAGAAGAGCGCGAATTTCAGTGATGAGTACTCGGTGTGGAATCCACCAACGAGTTCGCCTTCTGCTTCTGCAAGGTCAAATGGAGCACGGTTTGTCTCGCCAACCATCGAAATTACATAGATAACAAATGATGGGAACAAGATGACTGAGAACCACCATTGATGTTGCGCAGCAACAATCTCTGAGGTCGACATGCTTCCGGAGTAGATGAATACGGCGACAAGTGAGAGACCCATCGCAACTTCATATGAAATAACTTGAGCGCTTGAGCGCAATCCACCGAGGAGCGGGTAAGTAGATCCAGAAGACCAACCTGCGAGAACAATTCCATAAACACCAATTGAAGCAATCGCCAAGATATACAAAACGCTTACTGGAAGATCAGTGAGTTGCATCGCGGTCTTATGCCCGAAGAGAGTCACGGTGCCAGTGAATGGGATAACGGCAAATGCCATAAAGCAGGTGGTCGCGGAGATAATTGGAGCGATGATGAAAACAACTTTGTCAGCCGCTGCTGGAATTAAATCTTCTTTGAGTGCAAGTTTCACGCCATCTGCAAGAGCTTGGAGTAAACCAAATTTTCCAACTCGGTTAGGTCCAAGGCGCATCTGCATACGAGCGACGATGCGACGTTCGCCCCACACGGCCATCAATGTGCAAACGACACAGAAGACGAAGATTAAAAGGCCCTTTACGAGGATGATCCAACCTGGATCTTGTCCTAGCAGATCTGCTGTACTCATCGCTTCGCCACCTTTACCGCTCCGCGTGTAAATCCAAGTGATGGAATCACCTGTGATCCCTCAGAGTTCCGTGGAACCCAGACCAAGTTATCGGCAATCTCGCGGATGGAGACTGGAAGTTCAATCGAACCATGATCGCTCGAAATGACGAGGTAATCCTCTTCGGAAACTCCTAGTTTCGAGGCGGTTGCTGCAGAGATATGAGCTCGGGCTTGCTTGGCAGTACCGGCAAGATTCGACTCACCTTGTTGGAGCGCGCCGAGGTCGAGCAGGAAGCGCCATGAAACGAGTGTGAACTCATCACTTGGAGCTGCTGCTAGAGCGCGTGGAGTAAAGGCTGATTTTCCGCCATCCCAATTTCCGAGTGATTCGATTTCAGCACGAGTCGCAGTAACTGTTGGAAGGTTAATTGGCTTTCCGAGAGCATCGGCCACCATGGAGAGAATGCGAACATCGCTACGAAGGTCGACATCTTCCATAGCTTTATCGAAGTGGCGAGCAGTACCGCGACAATCAAGATATGAACCACTCTTCTCAACAACTGCTGCAACAGGAAGTACCACATCGGCAATCGCTGTTACAGAACTATTAGAAATTTCCAGTGAGACCACAAAGGTATTGAGAAGTTGGTTTAGCGCTTCAGCTGAGATATCCATTGGATCAACTCCGCCGATAAGAACCGCATCTAGAGATTCATCATTGAGCGATGCAAGAATCTCTGAAGTTGAACGACCAACGCCATCAGGAAGTGAAGTAACTCCCCAGGCGCTCTGCACATCAACGCGTGCTGCGCTATCTGTTACAGGACGATTACCAGGTAACAAGTTTCCAATTGCGCCAGCCGCAATTGCTCCGCGCTCACCAGCGCGACGAGGAATCCAAGCCAGCTTTGCGCCAGTGGATTGAGCTAATGCATATGCAGCAGAGAGAGTGCCTTCAATCTCAGCGGCACGCTCGCCGACCAAAATTACGCTCTGCGCTGTTAGGCCTGAAACTTCAGAAACGCTTGGGAGCAACTTTGCGGCGAGCTTCTTGCTTCCACGACTCGCAAGTGGTGCATCTGAAATTACGGAGAGTGCACGCTTGCGAACGTGGCGATAAATTCTTAGGAAGACGATCGGTGATTCTTCTTCTGGTTCAAAGCCAACCAATAGAACTTGATCTGCCTTATCAATATCGGCATATGTAGTTGTTAAATCAGTAACCACGCTAGCAAGGAAATCGCGCTCTTCATCTGTATGCGGGCGAGCACGGAAATCAATGTCATTTGTACCGAGTGCTATGCGAGCAAACTTTGAATATCCATAAGCATCTTCATGCGTAAGTCGTCCACCAGCAAGAACTCCGACGCGCTTTCCAGCAAGGCCCGCAGCAGCCGCAGCAATTGCCTCTGGCCATGACGCTTCGTGGAGTTCTCCGTCAGC
>CAIZHC010000204.1 GCA_903932705.1 uncultured Actinomycetes bacterium
ACCGTTGGAAAGCCACAAGTGGTTCTCAAGACTGTTGATGGAAAGCTTCAAGAGCCAATGGAACGCCTGACAGTTGATATCCCTGAGGAGTTCCTCGGTGTGGTTACTCAGCTCATGGCACTTCGTAAGGGTCGCATGGAGCAGATGGTTAACCATGGAACCGGTTGGATCCGTATGGATTACAAAGTTCCATCACGTGGCTTGATCGGTTTTAGAACTGAGTTCCTCACTGAAACTCGTGGAACTGGCCTCATCCACCATGTCTTTGATGGATATGAGAACTGGAACGGGGAGATCCGCACACGTTTGAGCGGTTCACTCGTGGCTGACCGCCGCGGAATCGTTACTGCGTACGCAGTTGACGGTGTCCAAGAGCGCGGAATCATCTTCCTTGAAGTTGGAACTGAAGTCTACGAAGGCATGATTGTCGGCGAGAATTCACGTACCGAAGATATGGATGTCAACATTGTTCGCGAGAAGAAGTTGACCAACATGCGTTCTTCTGGCGCGGATGATGCCAACCGCATCATTCCTCCACGCCTGCTCAACCTTGAGCAAGCTTTGGAATTCTGTCGCGAAGATGAGTGCATTGAGGTAACTCCTAAGCACGTTCGTATCCGCAAGACAATCCTTGATCAAAATGAGCGCGCACGAAATGTGGGCCGCAATAAGAAGGTTAATCAGAACGCTGAATAAGCGCTCCATCAAGGCGCGGTAGGGAAACCAACCGCAAATTCATGGCGATGTCACCGGCAACGGGTTAGATAGCGTCATGGCAAAGGGTTCAGAGAAGTTGAGGTTGGTTCGGCGTAATTCGCCCGAGCCAACCTTTACTTTTTCTACTGCCCAACAATCAGTTATAGAACATCGCGGTTCACCCTTGGTCGTTTACGGGGGACCTGGTACCGGTAAAACCACAAGCTTGATTGAGTCGGTGGTCGCCCGCGTCAAAGATGGCGTAGACCCCAATTCAATCCTGATTCTGACCTATGGTCGCGAACGAGCTTCTGAACTTCGCGATGCCATTGCGCTCCGTGCCGGAACAACTTCCTTCGATCCACTTGCACGTACTTTTCACTCACTCTCATTCTCTATCCTCAACGAGAAGCTCGCTCCAGATAATGCGCGTTATGTATTGGTGTCGGGTGCGGAACAAGATTTAGCAATCCGGGAGATGTTGCAAAATCCACATGTAACAATTCCTTGGCATTCAGAGCTAAGAGAAGCTCTCACAACACGGGGCTTTGCACGAGAGGTGCGTGATTTGATTTTGCGGGCTACCGAGCTCGGATTGGATGCAAAGACACTGCAAGCGCGCGGACTTCTGCTTCATGAAAATTACTGGGATGGAGTGGCACATTTTTGGGCCTCCTACTTTGGTGCAAACGAACTTAAAAGCGCCACTGTCGGGGAGCGCTTAGTTCGCATCGATCCAAGTTCCATCATTAACGAAGCGATTCATCTGTTAGAGGAAGATGGTGCAAGGCTCTCTCACTTTAGAGATCGCTTCTCAACTGTGGCGGTTGATGAATTTCAAGAGAGTGATAAATCCCAGCGCAGATTGCTACAACTTCTCGCACCTGAAGACCTCTTAATCTTTGCAGATCCAGATTCAGCGATTGGTCGTTTTCGCGGCGCAGATCCAGAT